>JBLIIN010000014.1:0-17871 GCA_047635075.1 Methylophagaceae bacterium
CACTCAACACCAAAGACTGTTCTGATGTGTAGGGTGTCACCACTGCAGCATTGGTTCCGTCGGTTACCGAGAGTGTATCTGGACCTGCAAAACTGATTATCAATGCCGGCAAAATGATATTGTTAACTCCCGTCGCTGTGATGTTGATCGACGCCGAGCTAGGACTAGCATTATCTGTCACTAAGGTCTGGGCAAACTCGGCCTCAAATATCGCATTCCCAGGGTCATTTGTTTCAACCAGAACATGTGGTCCAGCTTGAATATTACGCTGTCCTTCATCTCCTGAATAGCTGGCTCCAATTGAACTATACGGTTGCGTATCTGTGTTAAAACCGGAAAACAAATAATTGCCGCTGGCATCTGTCGTGTTGGCAAAAGATAATAACTGATCATTGAGCGCTAGCACTTCTTGTGCTATTGCTGCTCGGTCAACTCCGGTATTGGTGTCATTTAAGCCCTGAACGGCCAGTTCTCTAATGCGCTGTAGTACATTCGTAACTCCTTTTAAGACCCCTTCTTCTATGCTTAATTTAGTGTTTGCGGCCTTGCCGTTACCAATATATTGTCCCAATATATTAATTTCACGCTCAAGGTTGAGGATCTGGACTGCTGCGACAGGATCATCCGCAGGTGATGCTAGTTTTTGGCCCGTGGCTATTTGCTGTTGCGTCTTATTTAAAGCAGTTTGTTGATTCAATATGGCGGTTAAACCCTGCTGGAAAATCTGCCCCGTCGATATACGCATAACGCCTCCTTATAAAGCCGACAACAAGGAATTAAAAATGGTGTTTGATACGGTGATAATTTGTGATGCTGCTTGGAAGGCTTGCTGGTAACGAATTAAATTAGCCGCTTCTTCGTCTAAGTTGACACCTGAAATGCTATCAAACCTAGCTTGGAGCTGTCCTAGCAATCCTTGTTGAGCCTGCTTGTTGATCTCGGCTCTATTGGTTCGCGATGCAACATCTGCGATTAAAATATCGTAAGCATCTGCTAATGACTGCGTGCCTGAACCTAATATTTTTTCTGTTCGAAAATTTGCTAACGCCAGTGCATTCCTATTATCACCGACAGCCGTATTATTACCAATCGTAAATTGATCAGCATCCGCTGGAACACCAGATAATTTAACTGTTAACCCAACAAAGGGAGTCGTCAGATTAAAGGTTTTTCCACTGTCGACTGCCGGATCGTAAGTAATGGTAGTCACGTTAACCCCATCGGTGACCGCATATTCATTCGTTGTGTCGTTGTAGATGAATTGAATCTCATCTCCCGCCCCAAACAACGGCAAGGTCAAGGGCGGACTGGTATCAATACTCGTTATTTCAACTGTTCCTGTACCAGAGGTATTGCTGCTGGTTGTGACTGAGGCCGGAAAGGCAGCAGCGACATCACGCGGATCGGTTACCGCCACAAAAATAGACCCCGCATCCGCTACCAGTGTTGATGGCGGAATCGGTCCAAACAGGTTGCCACCCACACTGCCATCTAAAGTCACACCTTGCTGATGAATTGTATTCACATTATCTATGAAGGCAGTTGCCAAGGCATTTAATTCGTTACGTGCAGCATCAATCACATCACCACGTACTTGAAGTATTCCTCCTAAACTTCCCCCACTGATTTGAGCTGATATATCAATAGAATTTGAGCCATACCCAATGCCTAAACGCGCTGGATCCGTCGAGAGATCGGTAATGGCTTTTAAATCAGTTTGCGTGGTGCCAATGACTAACCCTTGACCTGTGCCAATAAAAACACTGACAGAACCAATATCTTCTTCAATGGTGTTCACTGAGACGTATTCTGCTAATCGATTGATCAGTTCGTCTCGCTGGTCAAGTAAATCGTTAGGTTGTCCTCCTGAACTGGAACTTAAATCAATAATGGCTTGATTCAACCCCGCAATACCTTTCGCAATCAGGTTCACTTCGTCTAATGATGCTGCTAATTGTCCATCAAGTTGGCTAT
This sequence comes from Methylophagaceae bacterium, assembly GCA_047635075.1. GTDB lineage: Bacteria > Pseudomonadota > Gammaproteobacteria > Nitrosococcales > Methylophagaceae. The sequence continues at coordinate 1,975 of JBLIIN010000014.1, forward strand.
CTATTTGCGCTAACTGATTGTCTAACGTCCTAAACCGGTTGACTAGGGATTCTCCTTCAGACAACAGCACCTGACGGGCTGCAATTGAAGTCGGATCGTTAGCAACACCATTGGCTGCATTAAAGAAAGACTCTAATCCGCCAGATAAACTTGATGCAGAGGATCCTAAAACAGTACTAATCTGACCCGCCACTTTAGCAAAGGATTCGTGTTGTGCCTGCTGTGAAGTAAATGTGCGTACTTGAATCGCTAAAAACTCATCGTAAAGTCGCTCGATACTGCTGACTGAAACTCCAGAGCCAACATAATTAGCCCCTTGAAAATTAGGGGGTAGCGTGGATTGATTCACTCGTTGTCGGCTATAACCTTCAGTATTTACATTACTGATATTATGCCCCGCCGTCGCTAGTGAGGTTTGACTCGTATTGAGTGCGGAAACACCGGTTGTTAATAAACTCATGTGATCACTCCATTACTATTTGTATTAGCCAATCTCATTAAGCTGAACCCAATTGGGTCGACATCATCGTCAAGGTGTCGCTGTTCATTATGCGTTTAATTTTGTCAGCATAGGCCGGGTCAGTGGCGTAACCTGCCTTATGTAAGCCGTCAATGAATGCTTCTGGATCTTTAGTTTGTTTCAATGCTTCTCTATATCGCGGTTGCGTTTGTAAAAACTGGATATAGTCATCGAAACTTTCTTGGTATGAATTATAAACTCTAAATTTAGCTTGTTCTTTTACTGCCAAACCATCTCGGTACTCTACGGTGCCAATTGCTGCTGAATCACCTTGCCACCGTTCATCAGCTTTAATATTAAAAAGATTATGGCTCGATGTTTCTGTATTTTTATGTATGACGTGCTGACCCCAACCGGTTTCTAATGCCGCTTGAGATAAAATCACTTCTGGTGTGACACCAATTTTTCGTGCTGCTTTCTCGGCCATCGACCAGAGCTGTCTAACAAAGCTCTCTGGGGAATCGAAACTCAGCTTACTTTGCTCTGAGATGGCTGCTGATTGAAGTAATTCGGGTAATTCACGGTGTGCTGCTGCTAATAACTGCTCTCTATCGACGTCAAGTCGTATGCTTCTTTTGGTCAACGTCTGTGCAGAAATACTTTCAGGCACTCTAGTCCCTTCAATTTTTTCTGCTGCTTGCTTGCCTAGCTGGCGCATGATCACTTCTTTTAAGCCTAATCCACCTCTTGATGAGATATCAATCGACAATTGTTGGTCAGCCATATCTTGATAGGTATCGCTCTGAGAACTATCAAAGATACCATCAGCCAAACTTGCTTGACGCATGCTCTTTAGCATCATATTCATAAATATTGCTTCAAATTGACCTGCTACTTTTTCAAGCGTTTCATCATTATTTTTATTATCTTGGCCAGCAGCGTATCGAAGTTCTGCTAGCCCTCGAGAATCAAGCGCTGTTTGAGTTATACCCGTATCTAAACTCATGGTTAGATAATCACTAAATCAGCGCTGAGTGCACCTGCTTGTTTTAATGCTTCAAGAATAGCGACTAAATCGCCGGGGGCGGCACCAACTTGATTTACCGCACGAACAATTTCATCTAGTGTAATTCCCGGATTAAACAAAAACATTCGACTGTCTTCTTCTGTAATTTCAATGTCAAAATTGGGCACAATGACTGTTTCGCCATTAGAAAAAGCATTGGGTTGACTCACTTCTGCATTGGCTGAAATCGTGACCGATAAATTACCATGTGTGACTGCAACCGGACTGACACGGACATTTTGTCCAATGACGATAGTGCCGGTTCGGGAATTAATAACAATCCTTGCGGGCGCTTCTCCTGGTGTTAGTTGCAAGTTTTCAACTAATGATAGAAAAGGAACACGTTGACTTGGATCCCGTGGCGCATTAACTTTGATCGACGATGCATCAATCGATCTGGCCGATCCTTTACCTAATGTGTGGTTAATTGAATCAGTTAAACGGCTGGCAGTGGTGAAATCGGGTTGACGTAAATTCAGAATAATATGGTCACCGACATTAAATGCATTACCCACCGCGCGCTCTACTGTTGCACCATTTGGGATTCGTCCAGCACTAGGAATATTGACTGTGACACGAGAACCATCGCCAGCTTCAGCACCAAAACCACCGACCACTAAGTTACCTTGCGCGATTGCATAAATTTTGCCGTCAGCTCCTTTTAACGGAGCCATTAGTAAGCTACCACCCCGCAGGCTTTTGGCATCACCCAAAGAAGACACACTCACATCAATAGTTTGCCCCGGTTTTAAAAATGGGGGTAGCTCTGTATGAATCGAGACTGCAGCTACGTTCCTACTACCCGGGTTGATACCCGGTGGCAAAGTCACACCGAGTTCTCGCAACATACCTCTTAAAGTCTGCCCGCTAAAAATAGCCCTCTCTCTATCACCCGTGCCATTTAATCCAACCACTAAGCCATAGCCAACTAATTGATTTGATCTGACACCCCCAATGGTGGCTATGTCTTTGACTCGTTCTGCAAAAGACAGTGCTGGAACAGCTAGCGCAGCTAATAGGATTATTAAAATAATTTTTTTCATTAACAGTTCCTAAAACGGCATCATGGAGCTAATAAAGAATCGGCTTAACCAACCCACAACATTAGCATCAGCCGTTTGACCATCCCCGACGTACGAGATTTGGGCATCTGCAACCCTTTTTGATGAAATTGAGTTGTTACCATCAATGTCACGTGGACTGATGACCCCCGAAATACGAATATACTCATTGCCATGATTAACCGTGATGACTTTTTCGCCCCGAATGACCAAATTACCATTGGCTAACACTTCTACTACCGAGACACTGACATCACCTAATAACCGATTACTTTGATCACTATCACCTTGGCCGAGAAAATTAGTTTGGGTATTTAAATCGAATGCCAATGAGTTATCGTTGGTGCTTGCAAGCGGAAATTGTCCGGGCAAGTCGAACTGAGGCGTCGTGCCAAGGACCGTTGGATTATCCATGACATTACTATTATTTTTAAGAATGATAGTTTGTGTTGCTTTCTCAGAATCTGTTCGTTCATCGAGTCTGACGGTTAGGATATCGCCAGGGCGGCGTGCGCGATAATCTTCAAACAGCAGTATATTGTTACTCACGCTATATATCCCACCGTTATTCTGTTGTGGCTCTGGCATGGCAACCGGTCTGACAACGGCATAGGCTGGGTCCCGCACCACCTCATTCTTAATGCAAGCAGCCTGAAAGACAATGCAGATTAAAATAAAAAAGCGACTTAAATTTTTCATCATTTCTCCTCCTATCGTGACTAAGTCGCTATAGGTTCTGGCTCGCATACTGCAGCATTTGGTCAGCCGTCGAAATGGCTTTTGAATTCATCTCATAAGCACGTTGGGTTTCAATCATGTTAATTAGTTCTGTCACCACGTTCACATTGGATGTTTCGAGTGCGCCACCAATGACAGACCCCAGACCATTGAGGCTCGGCAGTGAAATTAAAGCTGGGCCACTGGCCACTGTTTCTGAAAACAAGTTTTCACCCATCGGCTGTAGGCCTGTTGGGTTGATGAAATCAGCTAATTGAATATTCCCAACCACCGCCGGTGCTAGTTGACCGGCTTGTAAAACACTCACTGTGCCATCGATACCGACAGTAATACTTAATGCTTGCTGAGGAATGGTAATAGCGGGTTCTAACAGATAACCGTTCGACATCACCATTTGGCCTTGGGCATTAATTTGAAAGGTACCATCTCGGGTAAAATTAATTTGGCCATCAGGCTTGAGTACTTGGAAATAACCTTTGCCTTGTATAGCGACATCAAGGGCGTTGCCCGTTGAAACAATATTTCCTTGGGTATGACTTTTTTCCGTTGCTACTGTCCGAACACCTGTACCCAACATTAATCCGGACGGTAATATGGTGTTGGTTGAAGATTGAGCACCGGGTTGGCGAATTGTTTGATATAGCAAATCTTCAAAAACAGCACGATCTTGTTTAAACCCCGTTGTATTGACGTTAGCCAAGTTATTCGAGATCACTGTCATGCGTGTCTGTTGGGCATCAAGCCCTGTTTTGGCAATCCATAACGCTTGTTGCATGGCTACCCTCCTAAATTAATTATTGATATATCGTTGTTAATAAACACGTTGTTAGTTACCAAGTTGAAGTAGTCGTGCTGATGCCGTACTATTTTCTTGTGCTGTTGACATCATCTTTATCTGCATTTCATACTGTCGTTGTAGGCTAATCATATTAACGAGAGCACCCACCGCACTGACGTTACTACTTTCTAATGTGCCTGAAGCTACTGTCACACTTGCATCTGGTTGGGCTTTTGAACCATCAATTAATCTTATTAGACCATCGCCATCTTTCTGTATTTGATCAATATCAGGTTTTACTAATTTAATTCTGCCTATTTGTGCCAACAAATTGGCCGCGGCTCCTATTGGCCGTATTGAAATAGTGCCATCAGCACCCACTTCTATTTTTTCTGCCGCGGGTATTGCGATTGGACCGCCTTCGCCCAAAACGACTAAGCCCGTGCCTGTCGTTAATTGCCCTGCTGAGGTCACCCTAAGATCACCGGCTCGGGTATAACCCTCTCGACCATCTTTTCCTTGAACGGCAATAAAGCCTTCGCCTTGTATCGATATGTCCAATTCACGACCTGTCGATTGAAGGGTACCTTGCTCAAAATTTGTTGCGATTCTTTCACTGGCTGAATAAACGCGTGAGGGTAAGCCTTCACCAAAAACAGGGATGCTTTTGAACTGTTCAAAATCAGCCCTAAAGCCCGTCGTATTAATGTTGGCTAAATTATTACTATTAGCCGCTTGGGCACGCATTGTCTGCTGCGCAGTACTCATCGAAATATAAAGCATTTTATCCATGGTATTCTCCTAGAGCAGATCCCTTCAGCAACCTACTAAAGTCCATATTATTAACGTAAGTTAATAATTGTTTGAGTAATAGCATTATTAGTTTCAATGGCTTTTGAGTTGGCTTGGAAATTACGCTGCGCTGTAATTAAGCCGACTAACTCTGCCGTTAAATCAACATTGGACGCTTCTAAAGCACCTGACTGAACTAAACCAAAAACACCCGTCCCGGCTTCGCCGGCCAAAACTGATCCTGACTTTAAGGTTTCTGTCCATGACGTGTTACCATTTTGTTTTAACCCTTGAGGGTTAGCGAAATTGGCTAATGTGATTTTGCCCAGAGGGGTCGCTTGCCCATTTGTGAAGGTGGCTCTAACGAGACCATTATCACTGATATCTAAGCCACTTAATCGCCCCGTTGGAAAACCGTCTTGAGACAATCCTGAAACATTAAAAGCACCTGAGTTTTGGGTTGAGCCTTGGAAATTAATGGTCGCTGTTTGTGCTGCAGCACCACTGACATAGTCTGTTCCTGTCAGACTAAAAGGGAGTTCTAAGGCGCTCGCAGAGTCTAAGGCACCACCAGAGCTTGGATCAAAAGTCAGTGTTACAGCGGCTCCCAATTGAACCGGATCGGTATCTGTAGCAGGAATAATGTCCGCCCCGGGCATATACGCTTCAACACTCCATTCATTGGCAACTGCTGTTTTTTGATAATACAAGGTAACAATATGTTCATTACCCAATGAGTCAAAAATCGTGACTGACGTAGAATTGGTATAGGTCGTTGGGTTTTCAGGGTCAATCGCCCCGGTTAATGCTGCTGCTGTAGAAGGTAAGTTGGCTGATAATGCAACATTTTCTGTTGACTGTGGTGTGCCTGCTGTACTTGGCAGTTGTAAAGCTGACGTGCTTGAAATACTGGTTGAAGAAACTGTGCCGTCAGGATTAACGGGGAATGTTCTTAAAAACTGCCCTGCACTGTTAACCACAAAACCTTCGCTGTTAACATTAAAAGCGCCAGCACGGGTATACACTACCTCGTTACTACTTTGGTTGGGCGATAAGGCAAAAAAACCCTGCCCACTAATGCCTAAATCTAGGGCATTATCGGTAAATTCTAAGTTACCTTGCCCAAATTGCTGCGCCACATTATTAAGCACAGTACCGTTGCCGATAGCTGTATTACTACTACCAAAAGCTGAAACAGCAAAGACATCGGCAAATTCTGCCCGTGATTCTTTAAAGCCTGTTGTATTAACGTTAGCAATATTATTTGATTTTACGTTTAAATCAGCTGACGCTGCATTCAAACCACTTAATGCTGTATTGAAAGACATATCACTTTCCTCTTAAATAATTTCTTGTACTTCGCTAAATGGGACTGAGCCAATGCCCGCTAAATTGATTGTTAAACCTTGTTGACCATTTCCGACTAAAACACTGTCTACTCTTGCGACAGCTGCTGTTCCAAAAGCGGTGTTGTCTCCATCAATCGTTCCCGAAGCTTTGTATTGATAAACGCCCAGTGGCAATGCTTGTCCATCGTCATTAAGCCCATCCCAGGTGAAGTTGGTATAGCCCGATGCCGTACCCATTTGAATCGTTCTTACGGGGACACCTGACTCAGTAGAAATTTGTACTTTCAAATCACTAACAGGACTCGCCACATTAATTTGGCCTTTGAAACTGTCTTCTGCTGACAGATTACCAATTGAAGAGGGCACTAGTACGTTTCGGCCGACCAAAGCAGAGCCACGAAGTGCTTGGTCAGATTGCATGGATTGGGCAAAGCCATCGAATGAGCTGTTAAGGTCCCCAATACCACTGACCGTACTAAATTGTGCAATTTGCCCCAAGAAATCACCGCTATCCATTGGTTTAAGTGGATCTTGATTTTTCAGCTGAGTCGTCATCAATGCCAGGAAGTCTGCTGTTGCTAAATCTCCTTCGCCATCCTTACTCGCTGTTGATGCAGCCTGACCATTATTTAAAAATGCAAAGCTATTATTAATTTCCATCATAAACTCCTGGACTATTTACCTAATCGCAATGTCGCCAACAACAACTGCTTTGAGGTATTGGCTACTTCAACGTTGTTTTGATATGAACGAGATGCCGATATCATATTGGCCATTTCTGACATTGGATCAACATTCGAGTGATAGACATAACCTTTGTCATCCGCCATTGGATGATTGGGCTTATATTCCTCTCTGCCATTTGTTTGAGTTTCTACGACGGCTTTAACTTGAACACTGCCCAATGGCATGCCGTTTTGTGCTTCTTGCATCACCGTTGCAAAAACAGGTTGTCGGGCTCGGTAGACATCGTTTTGACTGCTTCCCACACTGTCAGCATTAGCCAAATTACTGGCTGTAATATTTAGCCGGACAGACTGCGCACTCATACCGCTGCTGGCAATGTTGAAAATGTTAAATAGAGACATTAACCCTTACTCCCCTTTGATTGCTTTAAGTAAGCCATTAAATTTTCCACCTAAAAATTCCACACTAGCTTGATACTGAATTGAGTTTTCCATGAATGCCGCTTGTTCGATTTGTTCATCAACAGAGTTGCCATCTAATGAGTCTTGGATGGTGCCACGATATTGAACATGGGGCAGATTGGAGAGGGATTTCAGTGGTTGCATATGGTTTTGGTGAGACACTTTCATTGCACCCATGTCACCGCTGTTTGCCATTTTCAACGCTGATTTAAAGTCGATGTCACGTGCTTTATAGCCCGGCGTATCAGCATTGCTTAAGTTCGACGCCAGTAACTCTGCCCGTTGTGAGCGAACACGTAGTGCATCAGGATGAATTCCGAGTGCGGAATCGAAGTTTATCGGCATATCTAGCTCCAACTTTAATGTTGTCTAAAAGATATGCACCAAATATGCCACAAATGTAACCCGCTGATATGAATAGGATTAAATAATAAGCGGCAAAAGTGTCAAAAATATAGCGGCAAAAATTATCACTTTTAAAGTTGATGAAGAAGTGGCCAATTTTTTTATTTGGGAGTATGCGTTAAGGCGATGCTGCGATAAACAGGGGAAGGGAAGAGGACTTTACGAACTAGATTGTTGCGTTTTCACTTAAAAAACTAGCGGCATGACGGTCTAGAAGCTCCGTCACTAACTTTCTTGGCAACCAAGCTTCACCATCAAAAACAACTCTGACTGCTTTTGCTATAAACGAGTGTTGGTCCGGGGTAATGTAGCCACGTGCTCGAAACCCTGAGTTTTCTAACATTTCATAATTTGGTGATGCGCCTGTTAATACTAAATGTCGGGCACCCTGATAATGTTTCGCCAAAAAATGACAGAGTAGATCCTGATTATCTGTTTCTGTGCTATCTGCAATAATCATTATGTCTGGATGTTTATCACCAATTTGTTCGACAATGCCCTCAAGTGAAGTAGGCAATACTTTGACCACACTCATATCACTTTGCTTAGATAAAGAGCCCAATGCTTTTGATTGGTTATTACTCACTACTACAATATTAATCATGCATAAGCCTTTAAGAGAGGTGCCAATAACTGCCATTGCTTTCCCCAAACAACCAGCGGCGATTGGCGAAAGCCACTACGAACAAACTGTTGTAGATGTCCTTCCACGATAGCAAGCAATAAGTTTGCCGTTTCATTAACTGGACGGCCCCCGGCTTCTGTAATCGTTAACTCTCTCTCCCGCAATATTTGTCTAAACTGGGTTTCTAAGCGTTCAAAAAACTGATTGACTCGGTCTCTTAATCGTTCTGTTTCCCCTGTTAATGCCGTTCCGACTAGAATACTGCTAATGCCCGGGTTTTTAGCACTGAACTGAAGTAGCAGAGTCATAATCTTTTCACAACGAGCGACTGCATTGGTTTCTTGTTGAATAATTCGGCTAATTAAGCTGAATATTGTTTGTTCTGCAAATTCAATTAGGCCCTCAAACATCCGTGCTTTACTCGGAAAGTGGCGATAAAGTGCCGCTTCTGAGACATTTAGACTTTTAGCCAGCTGGGCAGTAGTGACTCGTTCACCAGGATTTAGCTCTAACTCTGTCGCTAATGCTTCTAAGATCGCTTGGCGGCGAGACACTTTCAACTCGGCACGTGTTGGCTTTTCTTGTTCGCTCATTTAATGAGTCTCTCCTCCACGAATTAGTGTTCCCACGCCTTCATCAGTAAAGATTTCTAGTAACGCAGCATGTTGAACACGTCCATCTATTATATGTACTGACGATACACCGGCATTGACTGCAGCAAGCGCACAAGAGATTTTGGGTAACATTCCGCCATAAATCACACCCTCATTAATTAGTTTATTCACTTGCTGTGCATCCAGTCCCGTTAACAAGTCGCCATTACTGTCTAGTAAACCTGCTGTATTTGTTAATAAAATAAGCTTTTCGGCTTTTAATACTTCAGCTAGTTTACCTGCAACTAGATCTGCATTGATATTGTACGATCGTCCATTATCACCAACTCCAATTGGCGCAATAACAGGTATAAAATCACTATTAACCAACATGTCGACCACGCTAGTATCAATGCTTTCTACTTCACCTACATGGCCTAAATCAATCACTTCTGACACATTGACGGCAGGATCATCTGGTGAAATGTGGAGCTTCTTTGCACGAATCATAGCGCCATCCTTGCCTGTTAGTCCAACAGCACGACCACCATGATTATTAATTAAGCTGACTATGCTTTTATTCACTTGGCCGCCCAAAACCATTTCGACCATGTCCATGGTTTCACTATCCGTCACCCGCATGCCAGCAACAAAACGACTTTTTTTACCAACACGCTGTAATAAGTCGCCAATTTGAGGCCCCCCCCCATGGACAATAATAGGATTAATTCCCACTGCCTTCATCAAAACCACATCACGAGCGAAACTATTTTTCAAGTCTTCATCTACCATCGCATTGCCGCCATATTTAATGACGATAGTTTTACCCGAAAAACGCTGAATATAGGGTAAGGCTTCGATGAGTACTTTTGCAATCTGCGGTGCCCGTTTTGTATTTAAACTCATATCATTATCTTTTAGAAAAGCAACGTTATAGTGGGTTTAACTTGCAACATTTGCTGCTTAAACTGTTGTTGGATCTCTTGTAAATTTTCTTGCGTATCAGCTTCAAAACGTAATGTTAGCCCAGGCACTGTATTCGATGCTCGTACTAGCCCCCAACCATATGAAAAGTCAGCCCTTAAACCATCTATGGTTGAGATTCTCGCCCCTTGAAAACTTGCCTCAGCAACAAATTGTTGAATAAACTTCTGACACTCTAACTCTTTCATCTCAACCATAATTTCAGGTGTGTTTCTACGGTTTGGTATGGCTGAAAAAATTTCTGTCGTGTTGCGCTCTAACGGGTCACGTGCCAATAATTCGATCAAACGACATGCGCTATAAATAGCATCATCGAAACCATACCAGCGATCTTTGAAGAATATATGGCCGCTTAGTTCGCCAGCAAGAGGGGCTCCTGTTTCTTGCATCTTATCTCTGATCATGGCGTAGCCTGATTTCCACATAAGTGCCTCACCGCCAGCACCTTGAATGGCATCCCCCAGTAAGCTCGTCGATTTCACGTCATAAATGACCAACGACCCGGGCAATCTTGACAATACATCTTGTGCAAACATTATCATCAAACGATCTGACCAAATAATGTTGCCTTCAGCATCCACTGTTCCCAACCGGTCTCCGTCGCCATCGAAAGCAATGCCTAATTCAGCGCTTGAGCGACGTACTGCTAAAATTAAATCTTGTAAGTTGACTGGGTCACTTGGGTTTGGGTGATGATTAGGAAATGTTCCATCTACCTCACAATAAAGCTCTACTACTTCGCAGCCTAGAGCCGTTAGTAACCTTGGTACAACGACACCACCGACACCATTGCCGCAATCTACGACCACTTTTAATGGTCTTGTTAAGTTAATATCGCTTGCTACTTGGGCTATATAATCACCAATGATGTCGATACTACTTTGATCACCTTGCCCCGTGTGAACATTACCTTGTAGGATTCTCTGATAAAGTTGTTGAAGGCTTGCGCCAAATACCGGTTTGCCCGCTATAGTGATTTTTAAGCCATTGTAGTTGGCCGGATTATGACTTCCTGTGACCATGACGCCGGAATGCGTCTCCAAATGTTCACAAGCAAAATAAACTACCGGAGTTGGGACTTGGCCAACATCGATCACATCACAACCACTCGCTATAATGCCTTCAATCAGAGCTTCACTTAGTTCTTTACTCGATAAACGGCCATCTCGCCCAACAACCAATCTAGATTGATTTTTATCTAATGCTTGGCTACCAATTGCTTGGCCTATCGTTCTAACAACCATACTATCAATCGTTTCTCCGACAATACCCCGAATGTCATAGGCTTTGAAAATAGTCGGAACAATCTCTATCGGTGCTGATGCTGGTGCTATCTCGATCTCTACTGGTGCAGATTTTACCTTTGTGTCAACTGGTAGAACAAATTCGAGAGCAGTGTTTCTAGATATATTTTCGGCTACAGGATCATTATCTTGTGAGTTTGATGTTCCCAGATCGCCCACTACTCTTTTTATTTCTTGCGTCCTTTTTAAGGTCTTTCCTAGCCACTTTATTTCATCAACAATTGCCTTCATTTCGGGAATGATCGTTGGGTATGCTGCTTTTAATTGACTATTCTTGACATCCACTAATTCGCTTTTCAATACAGACAAATCTTGCAGCAAAACAAACCGCTGTGAACGTTCTCTCAACAACCACATTAATAAAACGATAGCCAGCACGATCGCCATGACTAAAATGTAAGAATTTGATAGTTGGTTAACAGCCGGCCAATAAGCTATTCGCCAATGGCTTTTTGCTAATGGTTTATTAAATAACGGTGGTCCTTGGCGCCATTTTTGCTCACCTTGAGAGGTTAATGCCGTGACTGTATTCGCGCCTTGTTGCAATTCGACATAGCCTTCAGAACTGAACGACGGTTGTAGTAATTGTTGAACCACCTTGTTCGACATTGTCACTGCCAGCACCCCAACGACTAAACCCTGACTATTTTTGATACTCTGCGTCAGTAATAGATAGCTGTCACCTTGCGCTGTTTTCATCGCGGAAATCGGCGCACTGCCTGTTTCTTTAGCTATCCTCAGGCTATTCAACGTAGCAAATGTAACGGGAATACAAGCCTCTGAATTTGGCTCGTCGACGCTGGCTTCAATCAGACAAACTTGGCTAACACCAGGAAATATACGCATCAATGCCCGCTGTTGTGAAGCAATTAAGCCTGAATCTTGTCCGGTAATGATAGTTGCTAGCTGAGGTGACTCTGCTGCTGCTGACATCTGCTGGTTATAACTTGTTATTTTAGCTTCAACGGCACTGTGAATTATGTCAGCAATATGGCCTTGTTTTTGGCCTATCGCCTGTTGATGTTGACTTGTAATTTGTTGGTTTTGCCATAAAAAACCCGCGAATATAGCTAAGCAGCTTATGAATGTCAGTAGAATTGCGATACTTTGACTGCCCGCTAGTTTGGCTAGAGCTTTCATTTATTGTCGCCCTGTATGACCAAACCCACCATCGCCACGCTCTGATAGTGAAAATTCATTAACTTGTTCAAATTCAACTTGCGCTACCGGTACAAACACCATCTGAGCGATCCTATCACCAATATCGACATCAAACGCAGTTTGTCCTCTATTCCAGCAAGAGACAAAAAGTTGGCCTTGATAATCACTGTCAATTAACCCAACTAAATTGCCTAATACGATTCCGTGTTTATGGCCAAGGCCTGAACGTGGCAGTAAGACTGCTGCCAAACCAGGATCACCAATGTAGATGGCGATACCTGTAGGGATGAGAATAGTTTCCTGCGGTGCAATGGTTATTTTTCCACCAAGACAAGCACGTAAATCTAACCCTGCTGAACCAGTTGTCGCATAACTAGGTAACTCAATAGAATCACCTAAGCGTGCATCTAAAATTTTAAGTTGAATTTTTTGCGTCATAGTGCCCAATAATAAGCCTCATTAAATCTCTTGCCAAATGACTTTTTAAGGCTTTTGGCAATATCGTTTCACCCTCGGCCCAAAATACTTCTAGTGCGTTTGTATCGACTGAAAAACCCAGATCTTTGCCGACTTTATTTGCAGCGACCATGTCTAGTTGCTTACGTCTCATTTTGTCTTTGGCGTAATCGGCAATACTGATTGTTTCAGCAGCAAAACCAACCATAAAAGGTTTTGGTTTTCTTTGTGCCACTGCAGCAATAATATCGTTCGTTTCAACTAGATGAATAACACGTTGTTTTTCACTTGTTTTCTTAAGTTTCATTTCATGATACTTATCAGGCCTGTAATCGGCAACAGCAGCACAACCAATAAAAATATCGATATTGTCTATTTCACCGACTACGTCATACATTTGCTGGGCGGTCTCGATGTCTATTCTTGAGACTCCTGATGGCGATGCCAGATGAACTGGACCTGAAATCAATGTCACCACAGCCCCAGCTTGTGCCGCTGCAGCTGCGATCGCAAATCCCATTTTACCTGAACTCCGATTACCGATAAAACGGACAGGATCTATCGGCTCATGGGTCGGGCCGGCAGTGATAATCACCCGTTTCCCAGTCAATTTGGCGGGTAAAACCAGTTGAGACAAGTCTCTTAATATCTGTTCTGGTTCCAGTAGGCGGCCTTCTCCTTGTTCACCACAAGCTTGCTCACCACTATCGGGGCCGAATATATGTATTCCTCTTTTGGCAAGCGCCATTAAGTTATTTTGGGTCGCCTCATTGGCCCACATCTTATTGTTCATGGCGGGAGCCAATGCAATTGGAGCTGTGGTGGCAAGGCACACTGCCGATAATAAGTCTTGTGTTGTGCCGTGTACTAAACCAGCGATGGTGTTGGCACTCGCTGGTGCGATTACTACCCAATCCGCCCATCGCGCTAGTTTAATATGCCCCATTGCTGATTCCTGATCTGCATCTAACAGTGTCATAGCGACCGGGCTACCACTCAACGTTTGCATTGTCAGCGGCGTAATGAATTCACTCGCCGCTTTCGTCATCACCACTTTCACCTCAGCACCGGCTTTGATACACAACCTGACAAGGTCGGCGGCTTTGTAAGCGGCAATACTCCCCGATACGCCTAGTACAATCTTTTTGCCTGCTAAAGACATCTGATGTGTCATGCCTTGCTGGATCCTGATGCTAGCTCACGTAAGCTAAGATCGTGCAGTGTTAATTTTTGCACTTCCTCTAATTGGTCTAACAGATGATTAACATCCGTTGAAATATCCATCTTCCCATTCATACCTTGTAGCTCTTCAGCGGTTCGCAGACAGGTCAGAATATCACTTACACTGATATTGGCAATATCTTGTGCTGGTTGATAACTTGGCTCATCACCTTGTAACTCTACTAGCAATCCTGCTTGTTCTAATTTGTTCAGTAGATCCTGCAAAATACTATTGGACAATGCTGTTTCGACTTCCAATTCATTGACTGTTAAAGCTGGTTTTTGCTCATAAAACCGCTTAGCTATTCGGGCCATCAAAGTAACGCCCACTTTTTCACGCAGTCGTGGACTTAACTCATATTGCTCTCCCCCAGCATTGACCAGTTTAGGGTGTTGTAAATAAAAAGCGACTTGCGAGCCAGTTAGTAAAATAAACCAAGCTAAATATAGCCAAATCATAAAAAAGAATAAAATAGCAAAACTTGAATAAATTGCTGTGTAGTTAGATGATGAAGCAACAAAAGAAGCAAAAACCGTCCCGACCCCAATCCACAAAACCCCAGCGACCGTTGCCCCCATGACTGCGGGCCCCAATTTGACATTGGTATTAGGAATGAACTTATACAAAAAAGTAAAAGCCGTTATGATCATCAAATAAGGTAATAACTTTGTAGCTGTTAAAATTAATGTGCCGAAAGGCTCAATCGCCTGAAGCGCTAACACCACATTATGATTGAGCACAGTTGCTGTCACTCCCATTGCAGCCACAACCAACACTGGACCTATCATCACCACGCTAAGGTAATCTGTGAATCTTCTGGCCAATGTTCTAGCTCGTTTAACCCGCCATACAAAGTTAAAAGCATGTTCGATTTTTTGTATTAACGAAATAATGGTGTAGAACAGCATTGCCACGCCCAACGATCCCAACACACCTACTTTGACATTTTGCACAAAGCCAATGATATTAGCCGATATCTCAGGACCTTTAGGACCGAGAGGTTCTAAAATATTCAACAAAAAAGGTTCGATTTGGTTATGCACGCCAAATGCCTTTAAAACAGAAAATGCGACGGCTATCAGTGGTACCAAAGACAATAACGTCGTAAAAACTAAACTCATCGCGCGAAGGTTCAATTCCCCTTTTGCTAGTTCTCTAATAACGATATGGCTAACTTTTAAAGTTTCCATCACGGCGTGTATTAGTCCATTCGATTGTGCAGCTGTTTCTTGCCAGAGCGTAATCTGGAAGAACTGTTTTAATTTTGTCATGAAGTTCATTGTCATGCTTTCGGTCAAATATTTTTTGTTATTAAGATAATGCCATCACTATACTGGATTATCAATATCAACAAATTGATGTGTGATGCCAAATTTTACGGCTAGATGCTCGCCCAATGCTGCAACACCGTAACGCTCTGTCGCATGATGCCCCGCTGCAAAGTAATTGATGCCCAGTTCTCGTGCCAAATGTGCTGTTTGTTCTGATACTTCTCCACTCAAATAAGCATCCAGCCCCAGCTCCGCGGCCTGCTCAATATATCCCTGCGCAGCCCCTGTACACCAACCAATAGTCATCATCGGTCTGTTGTGCCCCTGAATAACCATAGCCTCTCGGCCTAGAGACTGTCTAAGCTGATCCGCAAATTCCGGTACTGTTCTTGCCGTTGCAAAACAACCACACATTGCTAAATCCGGACTGCCTGTTCCTGATATTCTACCGTCGACTTCTATTGATAATTGTCTTGCTAATTGC
>JBLIIN010000015.1:0-16974 GCA_047635075.1 Methylophagaceae bacterium
GCAAAACACGTTCTTAACTCTGTATTTGGTTATGATTCTTTTCGTTACGGCCAAGAGGATATCATTCAAACTGTGGTTGAGGGGGGCGATGCATTAGTGCTGATGCCGACAGGGGGAGGCAAGTCCTTGTGCTATCAGATTCCCGCGATGGTGAGAGATGGTGTTGCCGTTGTAGTGTCGCCATTGATTGCTTTGATGCAAGATCAAGTTGATGCTTTAAAACAATTAGGCATCGATGCGGATTTTATTAATTCGAGTCAGACGACAGAGCAGTCAAGAAAAATTGAACAGCAATTAGTCGCTGGCGAATTGAAATTGCTCTATATCGCACCAGAAAGATTGCTCATGCCTAGAATGTTGGCTTTGTTGTCGACATGTCAGATTGCATTATTTGCGATTGATGAAGCACATTGTGTATCGCAATGGGGTCACGACTTTAGACAGGATTATCAACGGTTAAAGTTATTGCATGAGCAATTTCAAAATGTGCCATGTATCGCTTTGACGGCAACCGCGGATCAGCGAACGCGTAAAGAGATTGTTACGCAATTAGGTCTGGGCGATGCTCAGGTTTTTATTAATAGTTTTGATAGACCAAATATTCATTACGCAATTTCCGAAGGCAATAATCCCAAAAATAGACTGTGGCAGTTTCTCGAGCAAAGTCACGCTTTTGATGCCGGCATTGTTTATTGTTTATCGCGAAAAAAAGTGGAAGCAATAGCGGACTGGTTAACTGACCAAGGCCGAATAGCTTTACCTTATCATGCCGGTTTACCACAGCTTGTGCGTCAGCAAAATCAACAACGTTTTTTACGTGAAGAAGGCGTCATCATTGTCGCGACTATTGCTTTTGGAATGGGGATTGATAAGCCGGACGTGCGATTTGTTGCCCATTTAAATTTGCCGAAAAGTATTGAAGCCTATTACCAAGAAACAGGGCGAGCGGGTCGAGATGGTGAGCCGGCCAATGCTTGGATGGCTTATGGTTTGCAGGATGTGATTACGCTCCGACAATTTATGCAAGATTCTAAGGCTGACGAGGCACACAAGCGAGTTGAGCATCATAAGTTGGAGTCCATGCTGGGCTTGTGTGAGTTAATCAGTTGCCGTAGACAGGCGATACTAACTTATTTTGATGAAGAAAGTGAAGGCCATTGTGGACAGTGCGATAACTGTCAAAGCCCCCCAGCTCGTTGGGATGCAACAGAGGATGTACGTAAGGCTTTATCCTGTGTTTATCGCACTGAGCAACGATTTGGTGTTAATTATATTATCGATATTTTGCTGGGAAAATTGGACGAGCGAATTCAACAAAATGGTCATGATAAATTAAGCACTTTTGGGCTAGGGCAGCATAAAAAAGCATTAGAATGGCGTAGCGTCTTTAGGCAGTTGATTGCTCTGGGTTATGTTGATATAGACGTGTCACGTTATGGTGCTTTGTGTTTGACGGAACAATGTCGCGCCGTTTTGAAGGGACAAGAAAGTATTGCTCTACGTCAGTATGAGACACCACAAAAAGCCATTAAAGAGCGAGATAAAAAGTCGTCGGTTAGGCCACAAGATGAAGTTCTGTGGGAAGCACTAAGGGCATTAAGAATGAGATTAGCGGAAGCCTTGGGTGTGCCACCTTATGTGGTTTTTCATGATGCTACTTTACAAGCAATGTTAAAATTTCGACCTGATAATTTAGCAAAAATGGCAAAAATATCAGGTGTCGGTGAGCAGAAGCTATTGCGTTATGGCGATGACTTTATTGCTGAAATTGTGCAGCATCCATTGTCATCACTATTGGATAATCGGCTAAGCCCGACAGTGAATGTGACTTTGTTGCTATATGAACAAGGCATGGCCGTGGATGCCATTGCAGTTGAACGGGCTGTTAAAGAAACCACAATCTACGGCCATTTTGCTGAGGCGATTGAAGTCGGTTTGATAGATGTCAATATGATTTCGGGGCTGTCGGAATCAGATTATCTTGCTGTTGTAAGGATGATTGAGTCGTTTGGGGATGATGAGAAAGGTAAACTAAAACCCGTCTACGATGCATTGGATGGTGAGTTTGATTATGGCATTTTGAGGTGTATTCGAGCGAGTATGTAGCCGAACTCATTAATTGGATATTTGGTATAACTGTTACAAAGCTGTCATATTTGGTCGGTATAATGTGGAGTGATTGTAATTGACTAAAGGTTGATTTATGGCAAAAAGAGTTTTAGTGGTTGAAGATGATGTCGCGATCAGAGATATGCTGTGTTTTTCGTTGCGACATTCTGGCTTTGAATGTAATGGGGTTGGAGATGCCGAGTCTGGTTTGGTATTGCTCAAACAGCAGCGGCCAGATATCATTTTATTAGATTGGATGCTACCCGGAGTCGATGGCATAGAGTTTATTCGTCGCTTGCGTGCAAATGAGTACTTTGCTGAGATCCCAGTAATTATGCTAACTGCAAAAGGTGAAAGTGAAGATATGGTCAAGGGCTTGAGTGTGGGTGCTGATGATTATGTGAACAAGCCTTTTTCGCCGCCAGAATTGATGGCAAGAATTAAAGCACTCCTACGTCGCTGCCAACTGCCTGAGGCTAATGAAGGCCAAGTATTCCAATTTGGTACCCTTAGCCTAGATATGAAGAGCCATCGGGTGACAGTTGATGAAATGCGTGTCGACTTGGGACCAACGGAGTTTCGATTATTACATTTTTTTATGAAAAATCCTGAGCGAGCTTATAGTCGAGGCCAATTATTGGATCATGTTTGGGGGGATACGGTTTATATCGAAGAGCGCACAGTTGACGTCCATATTCGGCGCTTACGCAAAGCACTTGAGCCAACGAAACATGACACTCTGATAGAGACTGTGCGTGGTGTTGGTTATCGTTTTGCTGTGGATTAGGCAACTTTGAACTGATGAGCTGGGATTATTGGCGTTTATTGACGATTGTTTTTGTTGCAGGCTTTGTTGGCTTGTTATTCAATCAGATGATGATGTTCATGTTTGTTGCCACTTTTATATACACGCTATGGCTCCAAGAAAGCTGGTTTAAGTTAGAAAAATGGCTGCATAAGCCAAAGAAAAGGCCTTCTCCTTCGGCGGAAGGTGTCATTGATAATGTGTGTCGTGAGATCGAGCAAGTTCGCCAGCAAAATAGTTCTCGAAAGAAAAAATTAGCTGGGTATTTAAAGCGTTTCCAATCTGCAACAGCTGCGTTGCCTGATGGTATTGTAGTGCTCGGTGAGTTCGGTGAAGTCGATTGGGCCAATGATTCGGCGAAAGTGCTGTTGGGCGTTCGTTGGCCTCGCGATAGTCATGTGCGAGTAAATAATTTAATTCGAGATCCTGATTTTCAGCAGTTAATTGCGGATTCAAATGCGATTGGAAAAACAGTAATAGTCGCCTCTCCAGTTGATTTGAATATTCAGTTAGAAATTAAAATTGTCAGCTATATGGGTAACGGCCGCATGTTGCTGGCGAGAGATATGACGCAAACCGTTAAGCTTCAAAAAATGCGGCGTGACTTCGTAGCGAATGTCTCTCATGAATTACGTACGCCCTTAACTGTATTGCGCGGTTATTTGGAGATGTTCGACGATGAAACGCCGGCTACTCAATGGCAGAAGGCATTGCCAGCAATGCGTCAGCAATCTGAGAGAATGAGTAATATGTTACAGGAGTTACTGACGTTATCTCGGTTGGAAACAGGAGAGAAAACGTTACACGCCATCCCGGCGGATGTGGGTGCTACTTTACAAGAGATTATTGCTGATGCGACTCAACTTACTCAATATGATAGTCATGAGATTAAACTAAACTTAAACACTGACGATTGGCTACTTGCGGATATTGATGAGCTGCGAAGTGCACTGTCTAACCTGATCTTTAATGCAGTGAACTATACACCTCCGGGTACTGTTATTGCAGTAACGTGGTCAATCCACGAGGACGAGGGAGTCATTGAAGTTAAGGATCAAGGGGAAGGTATTCCTGAACATCACTTAGAACGCTTAACAGAGCGTTTTTATCGTGTTGACAGTGCCCGCTCTCAACGTGATGGCGGGACTGGTTTAGGATTGGCAATTGTAAAGCATGTGCTTCAGCGACACGGGGCAATACTCAAGATTAGCAGTGATTTAGGCTATGGGTCAGTATTCACATGTTATTTTCCAATTCAGAGTGTTTTGAGCAAACCAAAAGCGTTAAGTGTCGCGGTATCTTAGGTTTATTTCTGATGTCATCTAACTGTCATAATTATTTCATATCATTGTCACACGTGAGTTAGATACTCTCCTCAGTAATTTGATTACTACCTACTATCTATTTGGGAGTTAGACAACGATGTTCATGAAAAAACTGGCTATTCTAGGGGCCGCCGCCTCTATGACTTTTTCTGCAGTAGCAACTGCTGATGTAGATGCCGCATTACCTGATTATGTAAAAGCAAGTGGCGTTTCTGGAAAACTGTCTAGTGTTGGGTCGGATACGTTGGCTAACTTGATGACACTGTGGGCTGAAGAATTTAAACGTGAATATCCAAACGTTAGCATTCAAATTCAAGCGGCAGGCTCTTCTACTGCGCCACCCGCATTAACTGAGGGCACCGCAAGCTTTGGCCCTATGAGCCGTAAGATGAAAAACAAAGAGATTGGAGCATTTGAAGCGAAATTTGGTTACAAACCCACCTTGATTCGTGTTGCAGTTGATGCATTAGCTGTCTATACGCACAAGGATAACCAACTTGAAGGATTAAGTATTCCTCAGGTTGATGCTATTTTTTCTGCGACACGCAAATGCGGTCACCCAGAAGACATAACTAGCTGGTCACAATTAGGCAGCAATTTGGGCAGTATCCAAATTTATGGCCGTAATTCAGTCTCTGGTACTTACGGGTACTTTAAAAAGATAGCCTTATGTAAAGGTGACTTTAAAGATAGTGTGAATGAGCAACCCGGCTCAGCATCAGTGGTTCAAGGTGTGACTAAATCATTAAACGGTATTGGTTACTCGGGTATCGGTTACAAAACATCTGGTGTTAAAGCATTGTCTTTAAGTAAAGAGCCCGGTGGTGAAATGATTGCAGCAACTAAAGCAAACGCAGCTAATGGGACTTACCCGCTATCTCGTTACTTATACGTGTATGTGAACAAAGCGCCGAATAAACCTTTATCACCCCTAGATCGTGAATTTATTAAATTGATTCTTTCTAAGGTTGGTCAGAAAGTGGTTGTTAAAGATGGTTACGTGCCATTACCAATTGAAGTTGTGGAGAAAGAATTAGCAAAACTTCAATAAGTCTCCTTTAATATAAAGACCTCGCCCTGCACGATGAAAGTGTAGGGCGAGGTTATTTTTATGGAGGATATAATGACAAGGCCATTTTAAGGTGTTTTTGTCATTATATTGTTATATAGACCAGTTACAATTAAATTATTGTGTATTTTACCTTTTATCAGTCTTGGCCTTGAGTTCTTAAATTATGGTTGAACCTTCATCAATTGGTAGTGTATTACCCGCTGCAAATTCACCGATAGCCAAACGCCGACGAGTTTGGCGGGAGTTTAAAGATCGTGCTGCGCGTTATGGTGTTGCGTTGGGTGGTGTGTCAGTCATTTTTGCAATTGTTTTAATCTTTTTCTATCTGTTATATGTCGTGTTGCCACTGTTTAGTGGTGCAGAAATGAAGACTGAATCTGAATATATGATGTCTGAAAACACAACGGTTCATCTTGCTTTAAATGAATATAATGACGTGGCGCTTTCAGTCGATATGGAAGGGCAGTTACAATATTTTGCAGCAGAATCTGGCCAGGTTATTTCAAGGCCAGAATTACCTTTGCCAAGGGATAGCGACATCGTGAGCTTTAGTCATGGTGATTATACAACTGGCGTGCTGGCTTATGGGTTTGACGATGGCCGAGCCTTAGTTTTCAAGCGTGAGTACAAAATTAGTTATCCCATTGACAAACGCTACATCACACCGTTCATTAGCTATCCCGCAGGTGAGGCTTTAGTTAAAGTCGACGCGAAAGGTCGCTCACTAACCGCGTTAACGGTACAAAGTAATGAAGATCAAACAACGGTGGTGGGGCTGACTGACTCTAATACATTGGTGATATTAAACTTAGTGCGAGAAGAAGACTTCATGGATGAAGATGTGTTCACTATTGAAGAGAAACGAACTGAAATCATCTTGCCAGGGGATGGAAATATAACGCATATTCAGATGGATATTGAGCAGCGAGAATTGTATTTAGTCGATGATTTAGGCTTTCTTATCTATTATGACATTACCAATACTGCTGCACCAGATTTGATCCAAAAAATTAAGGCGGTGCCCACTGGCGTCAATGTCACCGCGTTATCATTTTTAACCGGTGGTATTTCTGTTTTAGTTGGTCGAAGTGATGGTCAGATTGATCAATGGTTCCCACTACGGGATATTCATAACAACTATACTTTGCATAATGTCAGATACTTTAAAGATCAGCAGTCAGCGATTGTTAAACTGGCACCAGAGTATTCACGCAAAGGCTTTTTAGCGCTCGATGAATCGGGACAAGTAGGGATTTATCATACGACGGCAGAGCGGACACTGCTAATTGATACTTTGACAGATGGTACCCCCTCGATCATGGGGCTTGCTCCTAGGGCCAATGCTGTTTTAGCGCTGTCGACATCTGGCCAAGCCAAATTACTAGCGATTGATAATGAACACCCAGAAGTTTCTTGGCACTCCTTATGGGAAGAAGTCTGGTACGAAAGTCGCGATAAGCCAGAATATATTTGGCAGTCGTCGTCAGCGAGTAATGATTTTGAGCCTAAATTCAGTTTGAGTCCTCTGACATTCGGTACCGTCAAGGCTGCTTTCTATGCGATGTTGGTTGCGGTTCCACTCGCTATCATGGGTGCGATTTATACGGCCTATTTCATGTCACCAAAAATGCGGACATTGGTTAAGCCAACCATTGAAATTATGGAGGCGTTACCCACGGTTATTTTGGGGTTTTTAGCTGGATTATGGTTAGCTCCTATTGTAGAAGGTAATTTACCCGGTGTGTTCTCAATTCTGGTGATGTTGCCCATCATGACGATATTAACAGCCTATTTGTGGACGAAATTGCCTGAGTCCTTTCGGGAATCAATTCCTGACGGTTGGGAAGCGGCAATATTAGTACCGGTTGTGATTTTAGTCGGTTTTGTTTCCATGCTCATGAGTCCCACACTTGAAGTTTGGTTATTTAATGGTGATATGCCGAGATGGCTTGATGATATGGGCATTGGTTTTGACCAGCGTAACTCCTTGGTCGTTGGTTTGGTGATGGGTTTTGCGGTGATTCCAACTATTTTTTCGATTACGGAAGATGCTATTTTTGGCGTGCCAAAACACTTAACGATTGGCTCGCTGGCATTAGGAGCAACACCATGGCAAACATTGACTAGAGTGGTGTTATTAACGGCGAGCCCAGGTATTTTTTCTGGGGTAATGATTGGTTTAGGTCGAGCAGTTGGCGAAACGATGATTGTCTTGATGGCGACGGGTAACACGCCGATTATGGACTTTAATATCTTTGAGGGTTTCCGTGCTTTGTCAGCTAATATTGCGGTTGAGATGCCTGAAGCGGAAGTGGCGAGTACTCATTATCGGGTCTTATTCTTAGCCGCTTTGGTGTTGTTTATGGCAACCTTTATCTTTAACACGATAGCTGAAGTTGTTCGTCAGCGGTTACGTGTTAAATACAGCAGCTTATAGGTGAGTTAAACGATGTCAAATCAATCACTATCTTCTTGGTTTAAAAGCGGTACCCCTTGGGTTTGGCTAAATGCAGGTGCTGTGAGTATCAGCTTAGTGATGGTGATTGGATTACTGGGTTTGATTGCTGTTCGGGGCTTGAGCCATTTTTGGCCTGCCGATATTGTGGTCTTGAATTATAACGAGCCAGGAGTTGAGACCGTTCAACTATTAGGCGAGATTATTGATAAGGAAACGGTGTCAGCGCTGCGTTTGAAAAGTGCGGGTGTTACCGTGCCCGAGGGGCAATCTTCAGGGCAACGCTACCTACTAAAAATTGGTAACCGTGACTATTTTGGCTTGGACTTTAGATGGATTAACGGTCAATGGATGGGTGAAGAATCACGCCCAGAAAAAGTAGTTGCGATTGAACGTCGAGAATGGGGCCATTTCTATGGTTACTTAGGTGCGGTCAAAGAAGCTGGTGCAATAGTCGCAAAGGATGATGCGGCTTGGGATGAATTACAAATTCGACTGGTGCGGGCTAATAGCTTAGTCGATCAAATCAAGATGATTGAAAAGAAGGACGTTGGTGAGATTAACCATGGCATTGAGTTGCTGCGTCTGGAAGCGCGTCAACTCGCTCTGGACGGTATTAAAAAAGGCTCTTTGCAACATCAAGAAATGGCGCAATCTCGACGAGGGTGGGATGAGCAATATAAAGTACTTCAAATACAATTAGAAGCCCTTTATATCGCGCTTAGCCGTGATCAAATGCTAATGACAATGTCAGATGGTCGAGAAGTTGAAATACCTTTGTCAAAAGTGGTTCATGCCTATCGCCCTAATGCGATGAGTACGCTTGAGAAACTGGCCTTTTATTTTCATGAGGTATGGAAGTTTGTTTCAGGTGATCCGCGTGAGGCCAATACTGAAGGGGGTATTTTCCCTGCTATTTTCGGTACGGTAATGATGGTAATGATTATGGCGGTGTTAGTCACGCCATTTGGGGTAGTGGCCGCGGTATATTTAAAAGAATACGCGACGCAAGGGCCTTTGACTCGTTTGATTCGAATTGCAGTTAATAACTTGGCAGGTGTCCCATCAATTGTTTACGGTGTGTTTGGACTAGGATTCTTTGTTTATTTCCTAGGTGGCAATATCGATGAATTGTTTTTCCAGGCCAGTTTACCAGCACCAACATTTGGGACGCCGGGTCTATTATGGGCTTCACTAACATTAGCAATTTTAACGGTGCCAGTGGTGATCGTTGCGACGGAAGAAGGTTTGTCACGCATTCCAAGAAATATCCGTGAAGGTAGTTTGGCCTTGGGCGCAACAAAAGCAGAAACATTATGGCGGACCGTCTTACCCATGGCTGCGCCAGCCATGATGACAGGGCTTATTCTAGCGGTGGCTAGGGCAGCGGGCGAAGTCGCCCCTTTGATGATGGTGGGTGTGGTTAAATTAGCGCCAGCACTTGCGGTAGATACAATGGCACCTTATTTACACTTAGACCGCCAGTTTATGCATCTGGGTTTCCATATTTATGATGTCGGTTTTCAGAGTCCCAATGTGGAAGCAGCAAGACCGTTAGTTTATGCAACGGCATTATTGCTGGTCATCATTATTATTGTGTTAAACATCACCGCGATAAGCATCCGTAATCGTTTACGTGAAAACTCTAAAGCAAGTGAGAACTAAGATGGAAGCAACGAATTCAAAATATACTACACCAGCACGAGGCATCGATATTGAATCATTGCATCGGGGCCCAAAGTTAGATATGGCAACGGAAACGACTTGCTTAGAAGTGAATAACTTCAATTTGTTTTATGGTAATAAACAAGCCTTGTTTGATATTAATATGAAAATTGCTAAGAATCGGGTGACAGCTTTTATAGGGCCCAGTGGTTGTGGTAAATCAACATTGCTAAGGTGTTTTAATCGTATGAATGATTTGATCGATTCAGTCCAGTTAAATGGCCAAATGCTACTTGATGGCGAGGATTTGAATAAGCCTTCGGTCAATGTTGCAGATTTACGGCGTCAGGTTGGGATGGTGTTTCAAAAGCCCAACCCATTTCCAAAATCAATTTATGAAAATGTTGCTTACGGATTGAGACTACAGGGTGTGAGCGACCGTTCAACCTTAGATAAAGTAATTGAAAAATCATTAAAAGGTGCTGCGCTGTGGGATGAAGTGAAAGACCGGCTTCATGATTTAGCAATGGGTTTGTCTGGTGGGCAGCAACAGCGTCTAGTGATTGCACGGGCCATTGCAATTGAGCCAGAAGTGTTATTGTTGGACGAGCCTGCTTCAGCCTTGGATCCGCTTTCTACATTAAAAATAGAAGAGCTTATTTATGAGCTTAAAGATAAATACACGATTGTTATTGTGACGCATAATATGCAGCAAGCAGCGCGTGTTTCTGATTACACTGCTTTTATGTACATGGGTGAGTTGATTGAGTTTGGTGCGACGGATGAGTTATTTACAAATCCGTCTAAGAAGCAGACAGAAGATTATATTACAGGTCGATACGGATAGCGCCGAGAGGCAAGGAGGAGTTTATATGTCTACGAATTCACAACACATTTCTCAACAGTTTGAAAAAGAACTGCAGGATATCCGCTCATTAGTTTTGGCGATGGGTGGATTAATTGAGCAGCAGGTTGCTAATGCCCAAACATCGCTACTGACAGGCAACAACGAACTAGCGCGGAGTGTGATTGCATTAGATGATGATGTTAACGCACTGGAAGTTAAGATTGATGAAGAGTGTATTCAAATTATTGCATTACGGCAGCCAACCGCCAGTGATTTACGCCTGGTCGCCGGTATTTTAAAAACGATTACTGATCTTGAGCGTATCGGCGATGAGGCTGTGAGTATTGCAAGAATGGCGATGAATTTGTCTGAAAAAGATCGGCCTAAAAAGAATTACCGTGAATTACAGTCGATGGGAAATCATGTCTTAGGCATGCTGCATGACGCTTTAGATGCTTTTGCTCGTGTTGATGCTGAGCAAGCGATGAAAGTGGCGCATGAAGATCGAGAGGTTGATGCGGAATATGAAAGTATTATTCGCCAATTGATTACTTACATGATGGAGGATCCCCGAACGGTTACTAAGGCGATTGATATGATGTGGTCAGCTCGTTCTTTAGAACGAATTGGTGATCACGCTAGTAATATCTGTGAGCATGTTATTTACTTAGTTGAAGGAAAGGACGTTAGGCACTTGAGTCTTGAAAAAATGCAAGAGATTGTTGAAGGAAAGTAATTTTTACTACCCCATTTTTAAGATGAAAGCTCGCACATTGTGTGGGCTTTTTTTATGCTGGGGAGGATATTTTATGACAATCAATGTCTTTTTACTTGGCATCTATGAGACGACTCATGCAGAATGGCGTGATGAATAATCAAAATGAACAAACCGTTCTTGCTGCCATTGATTTAGGCTCCAACAGCTTTCATATGGTGATAGCAAAGCTGAGGGATGATCACTTCCAAGTTGTTGATAAATTGCGTGAGATGGTGCAGCTTCGTGCTGGCCTAGATAAACATGATCGTTTGAGTGAGCAAGCTCAAGCCCGTGCTTTGGCTTGTTTAGAACGGTTTGGTCAGCGAATTAAGGACTTGCCAGAAGGCAGTGTACGTATAGTGGGGACTAATACGCTGAGGGTTGCCAAGAATAGCGATGCTTTTTTGAAGAGAGCAAAAAAAGCGTTGGGACACCCCATTGAGATCATAGAGGGTGAAGAAGAAGCTAGGCTTATTTATTTAGGTGTTGCGCACGCCTTGAGTTTTGATGATGCAAGACGTTTAGTGATGGATATTGGCGGCGGCAGTACCGAATTTATTATTGGAGAGGGCTTTGAAGGCCTTCAGCGCGACAGTTTAGGCATGGGTTGCGTTAGCTTCTCACAGAAATTCTTTGCTAATGGTGCGCTCTCACAAGAACGAATGAAAACCGCTATTATTGGCGCTGCAACGCAATTAAGGGCAATCCAAAAACGTTATCGTGACATCGGCTGGGATGAGGCAATTGGAGCTTCAGGCACAATTCGGTGTGTGGCAGGGATTGTGAAGGAAGAAGGGTGGGCGATTGATGGCACAATTACGCTAGAGTCATTAGATAAATTGATTGAGGCGATGGTTGTCTCAGGCCATACGGATTCATTAACTTTATCAGGTTTGAGTGATGAACGACGTTCAGTTTTACCGGGTGGTGTTGCCATTTTGAAAGCATCATTTGAGCAATTAAAAATCAAGCAACTGACGGTATCGGACGGGGCTTTGAGAGAGGGCCTACTGTACGATTTGCTTGGGCGAATAAGTCATGATGATGAGCGCGACCGAACAGTGTCTGCCATGGCTCGGCGTTACCATGCTGACGAAGACCAGACAGTTCGAGTTATTATAATGTTAGATCAATTGTTCGACCAAGCGGCTAAATCATGGCAGTTTGAACCGAAACATCGTCATCAGCTTCACTGGGCAGCAAAGTTACATGAAATAGGTTTATCGATTGCACATGACCAATATCAAAAACATTCATATTATTTGCTGGCGCACTCGAATTTACCTGGTTTTTCTCGTGAGGAACAATACGCTTTAGCGGTCATGGTTAGAGGACATCGGCGTAGTTTCCCTACTAAATATATTAACGGTTTACCCGAAGAGACACAGCAGGTCACACAGTGCCTGACAGTGTTATTACGATTAGCTATGGTGTTTAATAGAGGCCGGAGCATTGTGGGTACGACGCCAGTTGAAACGGAAGTGACAGCAAAAGAGATCAAGCTATTCTTGCCGGTAGGCTGGTTAGCTGAACACCCATTAACGGAGGCTGACTTATTGCAAGAAGTGGCTTACTTGCAAGCGATTGATTTACAGCTAACCATCAAAGAGTATGTTTGACTTAGCGTGTTAGTCGGCGTCACAGTCAACGCTAATATCCTGACTCAAGGGTAAGGATTGGCAAAGTAAAATTTTGCCAAGTTCTTTATCATTGCTTGATAGGATTTCGTTATTACGCATTACAACCTCGCCTGCGATCTTTTCGACAGTACACATACCGCAACGTGCTTTTTGGCAGAAATAAGCAGGTTTTAAGTCATGAGCCAGCATGCTTTCTAATAATGTCTTACCAGCAAGGTATGGGACTGTATGGTGATTGCCATCTAATAAAGCATCGAAACTTTTAACAACACTGGCGGCTTGTAAATCATCCTCTATCGCAGATTCTGTGTCAGAGACAAAGCGTTCGATGGCAATGTATTGATTATCGACACCTAGTTTTTGCAGGGCATTCTCGATTAAATCCATAAATGGGCCAGGTCCGCAAATAAAGAAGTCCTGGTCTAGCCGATGCCTACTAATAAAGTCATTAACCGTGTTTTCGTTGATGCGGCCATATTCTTTACTGAGGTGATGGTGGCAGGTAAAGCGTTCTGGGTAGCGTTGACTTAATTGCTCTAGTTGTTGTTTGAAGATGATTTGCTCTTGATTTGAGTTAGCGTAAAACAAGGTGATGGTCAACTGGGTGTTAGCAAGAGTGTGCTTGATAATTGAGATGATAGGTGTGATACCGCTACCTGCAGCAAAGAGCATTAATGGCTGGTTGTTTGTTGTTGGGACGAAGCGGCCGCTTGGCATTGCGACATCGATGATATCACCGACTTCTATATTATCGTTAAGCAGGTTGGAGCTTCTTCCTTCATTGATACGTTTAACGCTAATTGTTAGTTGGGCTTGATCTGGACTGCTTGATAGCGAATAACAACGGTCGAGATAGTTGTCTTCCCAAGGTAAGCGTAATGATAAGAACTGACCGGCTTGAAACTCAAAAAGACGTCGATATTTGTCCTCTAGTTCAAATGTGAATGACTTTGCAAGCGGTGTTTCATCGACAATATCACTGACGACAAGTGGGTAAAAATTCATTTTATAAGCCTTTTTATGAAAGCATTTCTGGCTGTGTTGAGTTTCAAAATACTAGTATACAGCGATGGCTCGATTTGATCATTCGTCTAGCGGGATTGTTGGATGAGGTCTATGTTCTGGAAAATCGTTCTAAGTGCGGTCCCCTCTCCAGATTGAGAGGGGCAGGAGATGATGAATTTGGATTAGAAGTTGTAACTGAGATTGATATAACCGTTACGACCCACTCCTGGAAGGCGGTCACCGACCAATATGTCAGGGTTACCGTTGGCGCGATTGAAACCGCCAAGATGATCGGTATAATATCGGTCGAATAAGTTGTTAACACCGGCAGTTACCAAAATATCTGATGAAGCTTGATATTGGCCTGATAAGTTGAATAAGGCATATCCGCTGGTATCAATTTCAAAGTTTTCATCAGATACGTTGTTTTGCTTAGCCACTGTTTCAGCTTCGATCCCAACACGCCATGTGGACTGAACATAACTTAACATGGTTCGAGCTGTTAAAGGTGCGATGCGGTATAAGTCGTCACTGGTATCTCGTCGTTCACCACGAACGTAACTAACGGTTCCATCTAACTGCCATTCAGAGCTGATGGCCACTAGCCAGTTAGTATCCATACCATAGAGTTTGGCATCAACATTACTGAATTTTAGGGGGACAGGTTGACCCGGGTTTAATGATGCTGCGACCATATTTTGCAAGGTAGATGTCTGCCCGGCAATACCCTGTATATAATCATTAATGTGGTGGTAGAACAGACGCGGCGAAATAGCGACACGCTCTGCGTGCCAGTCTAAGCCCAGTTCAAACTGGTAAGATACTTCATGATCAAGGTTAATATCACCCACGTAATTATTGCCATCCGCTAAACCACCGGTGCTTTGAAGCGGAGCCCATAGATAGCGTTCTTGATAGCTCGGCGCCCGAGTTTTACGGGCAAGGCCAATTTCAACACTGGCTTGGTGGGACAAATCATGTCTGAGTAGTGCAAAGACATCGATGAGATGTTCATCTTTACTACGCTTTTCGTTATTGAAATTGGTATTTAATTGTCTAAGTCCTGCTGGCGCGCCTGAGAAGACTGCTGCATCACCAGCATCCATTGCGACTAGACTATAGCGCAAGCCTGTTTCTAAATTCCATCCAGTTGATACTTGACCATTCCATTCAGAAAAAAGGCTATATCGATCACGTTCAATATCATTAAAGTTCTCGATTAAGAACGCGCTATTATTAGGGTTGTAGATGGTTGCATTGTGTTCTGCTTGATCGATATCAACGCCGACCAGCCAGTTTTGGTGTTGATAATGAGCGCTGAGACCGCCAGCGATAACATCGGTGTTAACACTACGATGCCTTGCTAAATTGGTGTTGAGTCTCTGAGAGAAGTTATTCATGACGTGGTCAATATCTTGATAGTTCATACGAAGGGTGTAGTAATCACCATTACTAAGCGTATTGCTATATTTGGTTCTGAAATTCTCCCCTCTGAGTAAGACAATATCTTGTGGTAGCGCAGCCGTACCACTTGGGCCAATATCGATATGTTCTACACCTGCATCGAATGTTTGACCGTTGTTTTGATAACCATAATTTAACCCAACAGTGTCCCGATCTTGTTTACTAGAGCGAATTGTTCCACCGTTGAAATCTAAGTCATTACCACGATCAGAGCTGCCCGAAATTTGTAGACGATGATGTTGATTTGTGATGGCAGATGTTAATCCGAGTTGCCTAGTTTGACCGTTACTGGTGTAGCCGGCGTTAGCAATACCATGCACTTCTGCTTCATCAGATTGGCCAAAGTCTACAGATGAGGACTCTGCTGTAATCGTACCGCCTATGGTTTCGATACCCGTGCGCACAGGAGCAATACCCCGGTAGACGGAGACCGCTTTTGTACGAGATGCAGCGAGATAACTTAGCGGTGCGTCCATGCTATTCGGACCGGCTTCTTTTACATTAACGCCATCAATGAGGACATTGACTCGGTTACCAAATAAGCCCCGGTATTGAGCAACGCTTGTGTTGACACCATTACGGTTAATATTGACACCGGGCAAACGTTTAACCATATCACCCAAATCGGTTGTGCTTGTTGGCAGGGCTGGGATAGCATACGGCGCAACTTCCAAAATTACGCTTTGTACAGAGATAGCCGGTAGGCTCATTTCTTCTGCATAACCCACATTATTTATGCTGGTTAGTAGAAATGGGATCGGTAGTAATTTAAGATGTTTCAAAGTGTTCTCCTAACAGTGTTTTGGATGAATTATAAGACGAGACGTGGAGGTTTTTATGGGTTTTTTACACATATAGTGTGTCAAATGACACAATTTGTATCATTTTCGCCGTGTTATTGTACTAAGTAGTTAATTTTTCGTTGATAGGATATTAGAGATAATGGAAGCTATTACAGGTTCCTACATAACGGCTTTTTTATTGGGCCTTTTTAGTACAGTGCATTGTTTGGCGATGTGTGGATCCGTTATAGGTGCATTGACATTAAGTTTGCCAGCTGATGTGCGTGAGAGCCAGCGTAAAATGTTGCCTTATGTCTTCAACTATAATATGGGTCGAATTTTAAGTTACACGATGGCCGGTGCCATCGTGGGTTTGCTTAGCTCTCCATTGGCACACCTCAACGGCCATGTGATATTACGATATTTGTCGGTAGGCGTTATGATTTCGATGGGTCTTTATTTAGCCGGTTGGTTTCCGAAATTTGCCAAAATGGAAGAGATCGGTGCGCCAATTTGGCGACGGTTGCAGCCTATTGGGCAGCGTTTTTTGCCCGTTAAAGCTTTTTCGCAAGCCTTTTGGCTGGGGATGGTTTGGGGTTGGCTTCCATGTGGCTTGGTCTATGCTGCACTGGCAGTCGCGGCAACGGTTGGAGAGCCAATCAAGGCGTCATTGGTTATGTTGTCATTTGGCCTAGGGACCTTGCCTGCTGTCATGAGTGCTGGATTGTTCACTGGTTTGTTAGCCTCGTTAGCACGTGCAAAGCATATGAGAAAGATAGCGGGACTATCGATTATGGTGATGGCTGTGATGACATTGCTTTTGCCTCATCATCAAACCGATAAAGAGGATGACATTGCATTTCATCAAGTCGATGATGGAACAACAAGATGATCAAGGATATTTTAGGACGCTCTCCTGAATTGATGCATTTATTGCGAACATTACCGATGATTGCATTGAGTGATGCGAGTGTTTTGATTCAGGGTGAAACAGGAACGGGTAAAGAGTTAATTGCTAAGTCTTTACACTTTGAAAGCCGTCGTAAAG
>JBLIIN010000016.1:0-16483 GCA_047635075.1 Methylophagaceae bacterium
GAACCCGAATTTCAGGTCTCGTGCATGCGCTTTTATTACTGGCAGTTGTTCTGGGCATGGGCCCATTAGCTTCCTTTATTCCACACGCCGTTCTTGCTGGTATTTTGGTGAAGGTCGGCCTAGACATTATTGACTGGAGTTACATTAAAAACTCTCATCGCGGACCTCGGTGGGATCTAGTATTGATGATTATTGTCGTTGTACTTACCATCTTCGTTGATCTGATGACTGCGGTTGCAGTCGGTGTCATATTAGCTTCTATTGCCTTTGTTAAACAGGTGGCTAACCAACAAATGGAACGGTTAAAAGAGACTGACTTAGTTCGTCATTCTGCTACTCCCCGCGAACTAGAAATTATGGATGAGGCTGGGAGTTTACTAACAATATTTGATTTCAGTGGTCCTTTGAGCTTTGGTGCCGCAGCCGATTTGGGGCACCATGCCCGCTCACAATTGGAAGGCGTCACGATGGCTATTGTTCTGGATTTTAGTAGAGTTCCTTTCCTTGATGTCTCGGCAGCATTAGCAATAGAAACCATCTCCAATGATGCCGAACATTCGAATAAAAGCTTGTATATGTGTGGCATGAATCAGGAGGTGAAGGATGTTTTAGCAGCGCTTGAAGCAGATAAGTATCTGCACGATGCCCACCACTTTGAAACGCGAGAACAAGCTATGCAACGAGCTTTACAGGGTATTAATAAAATACAACCTAGCCATTGAAAAATATAATAAAGTTTAGTCCGCACTCTATAAATTGTAGACTGAAATTCAATTCTTATGCACCACTAGCGCTAATATTTTTTGGACAGATACTGCTAAGTATCTTTAACAGACCATCACATCACTTCAATTCAATCCAATAAAAAAACACCTAGATGCTCACTATTTAAAACATAACACTGCCATTAGACGCATGATAGGTTTGGCATTATGCAGCCATTTCATCACAGGCTGCTTTTCGACTGTGGTTTCAAAAGTGTTAGATTTAGATAGGAATTAATATATCTAATTTATTTGAACCATCTCTAAAAGATCCATAAGGGCTGATATTACTGTATAGAAAACCTTTTACTCGTCATAGAAAAGCACTTGTATTCAAACGCCTATAATGATCTCTAATTACCTTACATTGAATTACTGGTAGTAGTGATTTGCTTTGAACTAATTACCCTAAGCACAGACGTAGTTGAAATAATCGGTATCAGAGCTAATCTCTGTTATGGCTCTTTACATCACCTACATTTGTTATCAGTAGCTTCCACCATAGTGGTAGCGTCTTAATATAAATTCTCAGTTAGATATTTAGTTAGAGATTCTGCTGTTTGAACCATTACTCCGCTTGTATCAAGAGTTCCTATCGAGAAACAATAGTAACTAATTTAAGCCAACTTAGTCATGCTAGTGGTGATGCTGCTCTAACGCGGCCGTTCATACTCAAGATTGCAAAGAAATTTTTTATCCGATACCTCAGTGAATAAGTGCGGGGCTTGCAGAGCACTCAATTACCCAGCTACATTTCTACTGGTGAGCCTGCGGTCTCCAGCAGACCTTCTAGTGCACAGCGTAGGTCAGTGAATGATTCCAAGCCAGATTTAAGTTATTTATTTCTAAAAATTCGAGACTTTTCGCGTGCCCAGTCTTTGTCTTTTTCTGTCGCCCGCTTATCGTGATGCTGCTTACCTTTTGCTAAGGCAATTTCAAGCTTGGCTCTACCTTTTTTCCAATACATTGCCACTGGCACAATGGTATAACCTTTGCGGTCGACGGCGCCAATCAATCGATTAAGCTCAATGCGGTTGAGTAATAACTTTCGGCGACGGATATCATCAGGATGGATATGCGTTGAAGCCGATAACATCGGTGAGATATGGCAACCATGAAGCCAAGCTTCGCCTTGATGAAGTTGCACGTAGCTTTCGTTCAACTGACCACGACCATCGCGCAGGCTTTTAACTTCCCAACCTTCTAAGACCAACCCTGCTTCAAAATTATCTTCTAGGAAGTAGTCGTGACGAGCACGACGGTTTTTGGCAATGCTATTGCCTGCACCTTTTTGTTTTGTACTTTTCTTTGTTGCCATAACACCCATTATAAATGACAGAGCACTTCATCGCTCAGCTAATCGCATCATTTTAACTCGATACCTGTGTCATAAAAAACACAAACCCGTAAAGTGGCATAAAAAAACCCAATCCACGCTATAAAAATAATGACATAATCGTTAGTATAGTGGTCTACAAAGACTAAGTAGCTGTCAGTAGCAGCGTTGCTATTATCAAAAACAACCATGACAGGTAAATGGATATGTATGAGTAACCCCCCACAATCTATCCACGGTCAATGGTCATCACGGTGGGCATTTGTCCTTGCCGCCACGGGCTCCGCTGTGGGCCTGGGCAATATTTGGAAGTTCCCCTACATTACCGGTGAAAATGGCGGTGGCGCCTTTGTTTTGGTCTATCTTGGATGCCTAGCCTTAATTGGTTTACCTATCCTGATGGCGGAGATTATGCTCGGGCGCCGTGGCGGAAAAAACCCGATAAATGGCTTGTTAAGTATTGCTGTTGATGAAGGCAAGAGCACTGGATGGCAATATCTCGGCTGGTTGGGTGTAGTGACGGGTTTCTTAATCTTGTCTTACTATAGCGTCTTTGCAGGCCAAGCTCTGGCCTATGTTTTCCGTACTTTTGCAGGTATCTTTGAGGGCGTAACAGCTGAAGGTGCGACGAGTATTTACAATGCATTAGTCCTTGACCCAGAACGGCTGCTCGCTTGGCACACTATCTTTATGTTGGTAACCAGCGTCATTGTTGCGCGTGGTTTGCAAGGCGGATTAGAGAAAAGTGTCAAAATTCTCATGCCTGCACTCCTTTTCATCCTTGTCTTACTGGTGGGTTATGCGGCAAATACTGGCACTTACTTCCAAGAAGGTATCGACTTCCTATTCAAACCTGACTTCTCAAAGCTAACGAATCAGGGTGTGTTAACCGCGATGGGACATGCTTTCTTTACACTCAGTTTAGGGATGGGTGCAATTATGGTCTATGGTTCGTATCTACCCAAAGATGCCTCCATTCTTAAAATGTCATTTGCAATCGCTATTGCCGATACCGCTGTCGCTTTATTGGCTGGCATGGCCATTTTCCCGCTTGTCTTTGCTAATGGCTTAGATACCAATGCGGGGCCTGGCTTAATTTTCAATACACTACCCATTGCCTTTGGGCACATGGCCAATGGTGCATTCTATGGTGGCTTATTTTTCTTACTATTAGTTTTTGCAGCATGGACATCAGCTATTTCCCTGATCGAACCCGCAGTCGCATGGCTAATCGAAAACAAAGATGTCAGCCGACGTCGTGCCTCAGCTACAGTTGGCTTCTCGGTTTGGTTACTCGGCTTATTAACCGTTTTCTCATTCAATATCGGACAAGAATGGACACTGTTTGGTAAAACGCTATTCGATCTACTCGATTATTTAACGGCAAATATTTTGCTACCACTGGGTGGCTTATCGATTGCCATCTTCGCCGGTTGGGTTATGTCAAAACAAGCAACAGACGATGAATTTTCGATCAAGTCGCGTATCATTTATTATTTGTGGCGTTTCTTGATTCGTTACATCTCTCCCATCGCAATCATAATCATCTTTTTTAATATGATTGGCTTAATCGACTTAACACCAGCCTAAGGCCACAATGACGACCATTTCCCGCAACTCACTAGTCGTGTATACACCCGAACAAATGTACGGCCTCGTTAATGATGTATCTGCTTATCCAAGCTTTTTACCGTGGTGTCGTGACAGCAAAATCATCAGCGACAATGGCGATGTTATCTGCGCCTCATTAGACTTGGCCAAAGGGGGAATTCATCACGTATTTTCGACTCGTAATAAACTGACTCCGGGCAAGGCCATTGATATAGAACTTATCGATGGTCCTTTCCAACATTTAGAAGGCCATTGGCAGTTTACAATGATTGGTGATAATCAAGGCTGCCGTGTGCAGTTAGACATGGATTTTGAGTTCTCAAACCAGCTAATCAGCTTAGCGCTGGGTCCGATATTTACCCAAATATCGGGATCATTAGTAGATGCTTTTTGTAAACGAGCTCAAGATATCCATGGCAGTTAAGACATTACAAGTTGAAGTGGCGTACGCGCTACCTGATGAACAACGAATCTTTGCACTAGAAGTCCCAGAAGATTGTGATGTCGAACAAGCGATTAAGAAATCCGGTATTTTAGAAGCGTATCCGCAGATTGATTTAGCTTCAGATAAGGTGGGTATTTTTGGTAAGGTTTGTAAGCTTACAGCGACATTAAGACAAAAAGACCGAATCGAAATTTATCGTAAGCTTATTGCTGATCCCAAAGAGTCTCGTCGACAAAAAGTTGAGCAAGAGCGTAAGGAAGCTGCCCAAGCTAAACAAAAAGCCAATACCTCACCATCAGAAAAACCAACTAATTAACTTAAACCCGGCCCTCTAACAGAGCCATTTCAGCCTCTGTAAAACCTGCTTGCTTTCGAGCTTCAGTATGAAAGGGTCCACGTAACTCACCATCAAAATAATTATCAAGTATGTCTTTAAAGGTGGCGAGAGCATCGACACCCCGTTGGTCGCACAGATAATTAAACCACCTGGTCCCAATGCCGACATGACCAATTTCTTCTTCTAAGATGATGCCTAAGATTTCTACTGCACGCAAGTCACCTGTACCACGGAGTTTATCCATCATCTTAGGCGTCACATCCAGACCCCGCGCTTCTAGTACCCGAGGGACTAGTGCCATGCGTATTAGAGGATCATGATGCGTCTTTTGCGCCATTTCCCACATGCCATTATGAGCAGGGAAACTGCCGTAGTCATAACCTAATAAAATCAAGTGTTCTCGTAGCAAGGTAAAATGCTGAGATTCTTCAAAAGCAACTTTAATCCAGTCTGAGTAATAATCAACAGGTAAACCAGGAAAGCGAGCGACGGCATCTAATGCTAAATTGATCGCATTAAACTCGATATGGTTAATGGCATGAATCAAAGGAGCGATACCTGTTTCTGCACTATTACTACGACGAGGTAAGTCTCGCGGTGCTACCAGTTCTGGCTTATCGGGCTGTCCTGGGAGAACAGGCACATCGAACTCTACATCAGAA
Source organism: Methylophagaceae bacterium (assembly GCA_047635075.1). Lineage (GTDB taxonomy): Bacteria > Pseudomonadota > Gammaproteobacteria > Nitrosococcales > Methylophagaceae. Next base: position 5,156 of record JBLIIN010000016.1, read on the forward strand.
ATGATCATTTCACCTTGTTGCCACTGGTGAAAAAGTGCTTGGGTTTGTGTCACCTTTTGCACTGGATCACGTATTAATAAACACGCTAATGCTGCTTCTCGCAACTCTATCACATCATTCATTAGCTATCCATACTGACACGAGGGTCAACCAAAGTGTAAGACAAGTCTGTTAAGACTAAACCAACAATATATAACACAGAACCTAGGAACACCATGGCACGCACAATGGCAAAATCCTGTGCCTGAATTGCATCAATGGTATAACTGCCTAGGCCTGGAATGCCAAAAAATGATTCTATAATTAAACTGCCCATAAACAGGGTCGGCAAGACAACAACAACGCCGGTTAAGATAGGAATCATCGCATTTTTCAACACATGTTTAAACAAGACTTGTAACTCAGAAAAGCCTTTCGCTCTTGCCGTGCGAACATAATCTTTTGATGCTTCTTCTAAAAATAAAGTTCGATACCATCTTGACCCGCCACCAATACCGGCCACTACGCCTATCAATACCGGCAAGATAACGAACTTAATCGCGCTCAAACCTTCACCATAACCCGATATTGGCACCAATTGCATCAGTTTCCCCACCAGGAATTGCCCGCCGATGATATAAAATAAACTTGAGATAGACATAATGACCACACAAAGTATCACTCCGCCAAGATCGATGTAACTTGCCCTGAAAAATACCATTAACAGGGCAAAAGTAATGTTGACCATTAACCCAATGATTAAGGTCGGTACCGCAATCGCCAAACTGGGCCACATTCTTGTTTTAATATCTTGCCCAATATCACGGCCATCATCAGCTTGACCAAATTCAAAAGCGAATAGACTAATCGATTTTTCAAAGAAAATCGTATCCGTTGCTTTATCAACAATCCCCTTTGCTTCACTATCCCACAACAACGGCTTATCATAACCCCGCGATTCTTTCCAGGAATCTAACGAAGATTGTGTAATATGTTTATTACCGAGATGCATACGCGCAATATCATCCGGCGTATTCACCATAAAAAACAATGCAAAAGTCAGTGCATTTACCCCCATTAAGATAGGGAATGCATACAATATTCTTCTGACAATATAAGCAAACATAGCAGGGAGAATTTTACTCGCCGAAAAAAAGATTATTATAATCCTAATGGTGCTATTTTTGTTTAATCATCAAATGATATAAAATATAATCTTGATTCATTAACAAACCAATAAAGTGAGGTTCTCATGGCCATGACAGCAATGGAGTTAGTCCAAGCAGCAAAAAAAACCATTAAGGAAGTCAGCGTTGAAGAAGCTAACGCCATGATAGCCAATGGCAGTCTCGCATTAGATATCCGCGAACCCGCCGAGTTCGAAGCCGGTAATATACCCAACGCCCACCACATACCTCGCGGTGTTTTAGAGTTTAAAATTGGTGCTAACAAAGCATTCGAAGATAAAAACACCTCAGTCGTTATTTACTGCAGAAGTGGGGGCCGTTCAGCGCTCGCCGCGCGCTCACTCGAGCAAATGGGTTATATGAATGTTTGTTCCATGGAAGGGGGTTATGATCTCTGGAGTGAAAGCTAGACTATAAATCGCTCAAAAGTGTGCCATGTCAGTCATGACATGCTTTTCGAAAAATAGCGTTGGCTCTCTGGGTCATAACATCCTATTAAACTCTGACCCTGTTTGTAACATTTATCAAGACAGCTTGTCATAATAGCGACATAGACATTTTGGGAAATGACTGATGGATACAAAAACTTACCCCGTAACAGGGGCCGGACTCGGCCTTCGTCGAGATTTTATGGATGAATTAGCCCTTCGTGATGATCAACCCTTCGACTTCCTAGAAGTTGCCCCAGAAAACTGGATGGAAATGGGTGGCAGTCTGGCTAAGAAGTTCTCCCAGTTCACTGAGCGATACCCGATGATGTGTCACGGACTGTCATTATCTCTCGGCAGCCCTGCCCCACTTGACGAACATTTTATTGCCCGCGTCAAAAAATTCTTAGATAAACACAATGTCAGAGCCTACAGTGAACACTTAAGCTACTGCGGAGACGATGGCCATCTCTATGACTTAATGCCTATTCCCTTCACTGGTGATGCTGTCAGCTATGTGGCAAAACGAATCAAACGTGTACAAGAAATACTAGAACGCCCACTGATCATTGAAAATGTTTCTTACTACGCATCACCAGGTCAAGAAATGCCTGAGGTTGATTTCATTAAAGCAGTGCTAGAGGAAGCAGACTGTGGTTTGTTACTGGATGTGAATAACATTTACGTCAACAGTATCAATCACAAATATGACCCTGAAACTTACATGAAGGCAATGCCTACTGCCCGCATAGAATACCTCCATATTGCAGGGCATTATAACGAAGCAGATGATCTAAAAATTGATACCCATGGCAGTGACGTCATTGCCCCTGTCTGGTCCTTATTAGAAAAAACCTATCAGCATCATGGTGTCATCCCGACCTTACTGGAACGGGACTTTAATATACCGTCATTGGCGACAGTGGCTAACGAAGTTGAAAAAATACGCCATTATCAATCAGCTCAGAGACAAGACCGACTTGCACACTCAGCGTAAAAACCCATCGTTTAAGGATGTTCAATATCAGTTCTCTAGCTATATTCGTGATCCAGAGAACAAGGCTCCGCCTGAAGGGATTGAACTACGCCGTCTGACCATCTATCGCAATCTAATTTATAATAATATAAACACCTTTATTTCATCTTGCTTTCCCGTTCTTAAGTCCTTAATCTCAGAGCAACACTGGCATAAAATGGTGCGGGATTTCATGATCAAACACCAATCCAAGTCGCCACTTTTCAATGAAATTGCCCATGAATTTTTGGACTACCTTGATAACGAACGTGATCTCAAAAATGACCCGGTTTTTATTCAAGCGCTGTGTCACTATGAGTGGGTCGAACTTGCCTTGAGTATTTCTGATGCTGACGTCATCCCTATTACATTTGATTCATCACAGGACTATCTTGCAATGCAGCTCAATACCTCTCCTTTGGCTTGGCCATTGTCTTATGCGTTTCCTGTTCATAAAATTTCATCCGAGTCACAGCCCGATATAGCCAGTGAAACACCGGTTTTCCTTTTGGTCTACAGAAACAGAGATGATGTGGTTTTATTCTTAGAACTAAACCCTGTCAGTGCCCGTTTGATTGATTTACTCAATGCAGGCCAAACAGGCCAACAAGCGGCAGAAAAAATTGCACAAGAATTACAGCACCCGAACCCATGTATCGTAATTGATGGCGCTACTGCCTTAATTCACGACTGGATTCAACGCAGTATTTTAATCGTACCCACTCCTTAAATAACTAACAATAATGACCCATAAAAAAGGGCCGATAGAAATCTATCAGCCCTTTTTATTTATTTAGTTTGATTCTATTTAAGCAGTCGCTAACGCAATTGCTTCAATCGACAAACGCGTAATTTCATCCCAATTTTCAGCATCAACTAGATTAGCAGCACACATCCAAGAACCACCAACACAAGCCACATTAGGCAAGTTGTAATAGTCTTTAACATTTTTTTGATTAACACCGCCGGTTGGGCAGAAAGAAATTTGAGGAATGGGAGCACCAATCGACTTTAACATCGGAATACCACCCGCCGCTTCAGCTGGGAAAAATTTCATTTCCGTAATGCCTTTCTCGAGCAAACGCATCGCATCGCTTGGGTTGGCAATACCGGGCAATAAAGGCACACCTGTTGCAATTGCAGCCTCTATCAATGTATCAGTCGTGCCTGGGCTCACAATAAACTCAGCACCCGCATCAATCGCTTTATTTAAGGTCTCGATATTAATGATTGTACCTGCACCAACTATGGCATCTGGCACTTCGGCTCGAATCCGTCTAATTGACTCTAATGCTGCCGGCGTACGCAAAGTAATTTCTAATACTTTTAAACCGCCTTTCACTAAAGCATGTGCTAATGGCACCGCATGCTCAACATTATTAATCACCATGACGGGCACAATGGGCGAAATAGCCATAATCTCTTTAATTGTTCTACTCATTCTATTTTTAATTCCAAAATTTTAAAGGTGTGTCTCGCTAAACAAGGCTTATTTACTCAGAATTAAATAAATTAATTGCACCAGTTTCAGCAGTTGAAACACCACGACGGAAGCTATCAAACAGCTCTCGACCCATACCATAATGATGTTCAGTGTTAGCCATTACACACGCCACACGTTCCGAAAGTTCTTTATCATCAACAAGGACGTTAAGTTCTCCCGTTTCGGTATTGAGGTGAATAATATCGCCGTTACGCACTTTGGTTAGCATGCTGCCGTCTGCACTTTCTGGACACATGTGAATAGCAGAAGGGACTTTACCTGATGCACCCGACATACGGCCGTCAGTCACTAAAGCCACTTTAAACCCTCTATCTTGTAATACACCTAGGGGTGGAGTCAGTTTATGTAGCTCGGGCATACCATTTGACTTGGGTCCTTGGAAACACAGCACAACAATAACATCTTTATCTAACTCACCTTTTTTGAAGGCAACAAGGACATCATCTTGATTATCGAACACCATTGCGGGCGCTTCAACCACACGGTGTTTAGCTTCAACCGCAGATATTTTGCTCATGCCTCGACCCAAATTACCTTGCATCAAGTGTAAGCCGCCTCCTTTTGAAAAAGGCGCTTTAACAGTACTAATAACTTCAGGATCTAATGATTTTGTAGGGCCCTCTTGCCAAATCAATTTACCATCAATTAATTTCGGCTCTTGCGTATAAGACTTCATCCCACGCTCATTTCCAAGAGCAAGGACATCTTGATGCATTAAGCCATTATCACTTAATTCTCTTATTAATATACTCATGCCACCTGCAGCTTGGAAATGATTGATATCTGCTTCACCGTTCGGGTAAACGCGTGTTATCGAGGGCACAATCTTAGATAATTGGTCAAAATCATCCCAGTTGATAATGATACCCGCAGCACGTGCAATCGCAACTAAATGAATGGTGTGATTCGTTGAGCCACCAGTAGCTAGCAAACCAACCAATGCATTTACTATCGCTTTCTCATCGATCATATGACCTACAGGCCTGTAATCATCGCCTTGTGCCGTAAATTTGAGTATTTGGCGTGTGGATTCTTTCGTTATCTCATCACGTAAGGGGGTGTATGGATTGATAAATGACGTCCCTGGCATATGAAGGCCCATCATTTCGACCATCATCTGATTACTATTTGCAGTGCCATAGAAAGTACAGGTACCCGCACTGTGATAAGACTCAGACTCAGCTTTCAACAGTTCATCACGACCCACTTTACCCTCTGCATAAAGTTGGCGAATACGTACTTTTTCCTTATTCGGCAAGCCACTTGGCATTGGTCCCGCAGGAATAAACACGGCAGGTAAGTGACCAAAACTCAACGCACCGATCAGTAAACCAGGTACGATTTTGTCACACACACCTAGATAGAGCGCTGCGTCAAACATATTATGGCTTAGGGCTATCGCTGTTGACATCGCAATGACATCGCGACTAAACAAAGAGAGTTCCATGCCCGGCTGGCCTTGCGTAACGCCATCACACATAGCAGGAACGCCCCCTGCAAACTGGGCAACACCCCCTGCTTCACGTGCCGCTTCTTTAATTAATTTAGGATAATGCTGAAAAGGCTCATGGGCAGACAACATATCGTTGTAAGCAGAGACGATGGCAATATTATCCTTTTTATTGCCCGTTAAATCAGCCTTATCATCTGTTGAACAAGCGGCAAAACCATGGGCTAAGTTGCCACATGCCAATACGCCGCGGTGGCGGTCTGCTGTCATAGCTTCATCAACACGGCCAAGATAAGTCGCACGTGTTTTTTGGCTGCGCTTGATAATATCTTTAGTGACAGACTTCAGAACAGGATGCATCATAGTTTCCTCTCTTTCTATTGTTGTTGTGTGTTATCGAAGTCACCTGGGGCCAGAAAAGGATAATGACCGAATAGGTGATGGCGTTCGATTAAATTGGATGAACATTATAACTCGACTCAGCCCTTTTCGCACACCAGATTGTTCATACCGAGAGAATTCTCGCCAAATCAATCGTTTACTTTATTCTTGAAAAGCTAAGGTATTTAATGGCCTAGCCTGAACTTGTAGAACGCATCACACATTAACGCTGCTGTTAGTTTATATCTTCTTGTGAGTGCACTAACCCCCTAAAACCCGCGCTTTTGGTAAGGTAATAATTGTTCCAACACCTTGATTGCACGCTCGGCTTATTATCAACTCAACAATTGCGATGGGGATAGGTGCCTTCCTTTCTGTCCTTTTCTTTCTGAACCTTTAAAGGAAAAAATCAAATTAGAGCCATCGAAAAGAAGTTATCGTTTTAATTTTCTATCATCTGGCTCATAAAAATTTCGACGCTATCCGCAGGAAAAAACACTCCTCATAGAACAGAGACTAACAGACGTTAATCCGCATCTTGCTATACAGCTTAGAGTCCTTACTCAATAATGATGTGATAGACTAAATATCGTATATTTAGACAGACATCAGACAGCTCACCAAAACCAAGCTCGCGCTACCGGACACTCACAGCGCGATGGCTATCACGATCCGAGCTCAATAGAACAATAAATTAACTCAACCCTGCTTCTTGGTCCTCAAGGCCCGAAATGCTAGGCTGAGTGAATAAACTGACAAACTAAGCTCTAAATCTAACGATAAATGACCTATCAGTGGGTCTGGCAAATAACAGTGTTAACATTTTTTATAAAACAAATACCGAAAAACCTATGACACAACCCAAAAAACTGCGCACCATCCGCAGCTTCGTAAGACGGCAAGGTCGCCTCACTCCAGGACAGCAAAGAGCCATTGATCAACTATGGCCTAAATTTGCCATCGATGATGAAGATACTATTATTGACTTGGATAGTGTGTTCCAAAGAAAAGCACCCAAAATAATAGAGATTGGTTTTGGTAATGGGGCTACTTTAGCTGAAATGGCAAAAAATCAACCTGACCATGATTTCCTTGGTATCGAAGTACACCGCCCGGGTGTCGGCCAGCTTCTCAATCTTATAGACCAATACAAATTGACTAACCTCCGTGTTGCCTGCACTGATGCCGTTGAATTACTAAACAAGCGAATTAAAGATAACAGTCTCGACCGACTTCAATTGTATTTTCCTGATCCATGGCATAAGAAACGCCACCACAAGCGGCGAATCATTCAACCTGAATTTGTCGCGCTTCTATCAAGAAAAATCAAGCCTGGCGGTCACCTTCATATGGCAACTGACTGGCAACACTATGCCGAACAAATGTTAACTGATGTCTCAGAAAACCTAGACTTCTTGAACTGTTCAGATAAACATTACATACCACGGCCAGATTATCGACCTTTGACCAAGTTTGAACAAAGAGGTCACAAGTTAGGCCATGGAGTTTGGGATTTATTGTATAAGCGTCAATAAATTAGCGTTAAAACTTGCACCATTTTGTTAAGTACGCTATTTTTGTATCGAATAGATGAATATGAGATAAATACAAGATGAACCACCTAAGATCCAAACTGAGTGTGCTGATAGTAAGTTCAGCATTCTACTCTCTAAGCTATGGAGCAGGTTTTGCGATTAAAGAGCAAAGCGTCACAGGGCTGGGCCGTGCTTTCGCTGGCAGTGCCGCAGTCGCAGATGATGCCAGCACCCTTTTCTTCAATCCTGCTGGGCTCACTAATCTATCAGCATCAGAACTTGCCATTGGTTTGCACTATATCTCTCCTCAAACAAATTTCAACGATGGTGGCTCCACGGCAGTGGGGGGAGCCCCCTTAACAGGTAGCAATGGTGGCGATGCGGGTGAAGATGCGACTGTCCCTAATTTGTTTTATGCCCATCGAATTAACGATCGCATGGTAGCCGGCATTGGTGTCACAGCCCCTTTTGGCTTGGCGACTGATTATGGTAATGACTGGCAAGGCCGTTATCATGCTATTCGCTCCGAGCTTCTCACTATTAATGTAAACCCCAGTTTTGCATTTAAAGCCAACGATAAATTATCAATCGGCTTTGGTCTTAGCGTCCAATACATCGACTTAGAACTCAGCCAAGCAGTTGACTTTGGAACAATTTGTGCCGGAGCTGGTGAAGCTGCATGTACATCTCCACAAGGCAACGATGGTAAGGTCAAGTTGAATGCCGATGACTGGGGCTTTGGTTATAACTTTGGAACAACGTACCAAGCGACAAAGGCAACGCGATTGGGACTTGCTTACCGTTCAAAAATTTCTCATACCTTAGAGGGCGAGGGTAAATTTAGAGTCCCAACCAATGCTCAAGGTGTAGCGAATGCAATTGGCTTTGTAGATGGAAATATCGCAGGAGACGTCGATTTACCTGAGTCGGCATCGCTTGCTATTCACCATCAATTAAACAATAAAGTCGCTATTATGGCTGATGCTACTTGGACACGCTGGGGTCGCTTTCAAGAGCTTGCCATTAGTTCTAAAGATGTCAGCACACTCAATAGTACCAAACAGGAACAATGGAGCAACGCAATGCGCTATGCCTTAGGGGTCGATTATCAATATGACCACCAATGGACTTTTCGAGGCGGTGTCGCTTACGATGAAACCCCAACGTCAGACCAATTCAGAACAGCGAGAATTGCTGATGAAGACAGAATTTGGCTTGCTATTGGCGCTAGTTATCAGGTGTCTGATAGGCTGACAATAGATGCAGGTTATACCCATATTTTCATCGATGATCCAAAAATAGATGAAACTTTAGACTTACCTCTAAATCAACGTTTACGAGGCCAGTATGAAGGTAGTGTTGATATATTAAGTGTCCAAGCTCGTTGGTTATTCCAGTAACAGGTCAAACAAAATGACCACAACCGATGTCATTAATCTAGAACAGGCCAACACTTTGTTTGGCCTATTCCTAGAGCGTCAGAAACGAAGTCCAAATCACGCTGCCTTTCGCAGCTATGATATAGATTCAAAATCATGGGTCGACACGACATGGTTAGAACTTGCTGTACAAATTGCCCGCTGGCAAGCCGCATTAAAAGCTGAAAGCCTTCAGCCCGGTGATCGTGTTGCTATCAACCTAAATAATTGTGTGGAATGGGTTTGTTTTGATCAAGCTGCTCTTGGTTTAGGACTTGTCTTAGTCCCGCTTTATCCCGATGACCGACCAGATAATATCGCTTATATACTCCAAGATGCAGATGTTAAGGTGCTTTTAATACAAAATAGTCGACAGTGGAAATCATTGCTACCTTCCATAACCTCAGCACATTCATTGCAACGTGTTGTTATTCAGAACCCCCACGATATATCTTTTTCTGAACCTGCGACTAGTGGGGAGTCATGGTTAGACAATGACCCAATAGTGTTACAAAACACACCCAGTGCACCAAACGAGCTGGCCAGTATTATTTATACTTCTGGGACAACGGGTAGACCTAAAGGTGTTATGCTGAGTCACCAAAATATGCTTTCCGTGGCATCGGCTGCTCTTAAGGGCATTGAAATTCTTAATACCGACCTATTCCTTTCTTTTCTTCCCTTGTCGCATACACTTGAAAGAACTGCCGGTTACTATCTCCCTATGATGGCTGGTGCGACTGTCGCTTACGCAAGAAGTATCCCACAACTTGCTGAAGATATGAGCCAAGTTCGACCAACCGTTATGATCGCCGTACCTCGTATTTTTGAGAGAATCCACAATAAATTACAAGTTCAGCTGGCTGACAGATCTGCCATAGCCAGAAGATTATTCAATGCAACTGTCAGTATTGGCCTACATCGTTTTGAAAAACAACAACAGCGTCAATCATGGCACCCAAAACTATTACTCTGGCCCTTACTCAACAAATTAGTTGCAACTAAAGTCCAGCTACGATTTGGTGGACGGATACGTATCTTAGTCAGTGGCGGTGCAGCTTTACCCAAACCAGTATCAGAACTCTTTTCAGGCCTTGGCTTTTGTATTTTACAAGGTTATGGTTTGACGGAAACCAGTCCCATTATTAGCGTTAATTATCCTAATGACAATATTCCCACAAGTGTGGGTCAAGTAATACACAATGTTAATGTCAAAATTGGAGATAATCAGGAACTGTTGGTTAAAGGGCCCGGGAATATGCTTGGTTATTGGCATAATGATGCAGCCACAGCAGACACTATTAATGACAATGGTTGGTTACGAACAGGTGACCAAGCCCACATCAGTGAGACAGGACATATCTATATCACAGGGCGAATCAAAGACATTTTAGTGATGAGCAATGGTGAAAAGGTGCCACCAGGAGATATCGAGTCTGCCCTCTTGATGGATAACCTATTTGAACAGGTGTTGCTGTTAGGAGAAGGTCAAGCTTTTTTAGCGGCCCTGCTCATTTTAAATTCAGATAATTGGCCAGCGTTAGCATCTTCACTCGCATTAGATGCCAATGATAGTGCTAGTCTTAATGATAAGGCTCTCCACCAATACTTGGTCAAGCGTTGCCGTGAATTATTAGCCCATTTCCCTGCTTATGCCAAAATCAGACGCGTTTCTGTCCATCTAGCACCTTGGACAGTAGAAAATAACTTAATGACGCCAACAATGAAAATAAAGCGACCAAAAGTTATCGCTCACCATCAAAACAATATTGATCAAATCTATCAGTAAAGTATTTGTTAATACTTCGGTATATCCAATAACAACATGACACTTTCAACGGTATGAAATGAGCCAAAAACTAACACTCTATCTCCCTCCTTCGCCTCGGCGATTGCCGCTGAATACGCTTTAGAAATCGACTCTTCGACATAAATAGACCCGTCACTGATAACCGGTTTAATTTTCTGCAACAAATCAACGCCACTCAAGCCACGACTACCCGTCAAACCACCGACATACCATAGCGTAATATGGGTATTTAATATCTTAGCAACCGAACTCGGATCCTTGTCTTTCAACATAGCCATAACGGCAATTGTCCGACCTTCACAGGGTGTAGTTTCAAGGAGAGTCACCAAATTTTCCGCTCCTTGAACATTATGTGTGACATCAAAATAGTGGATAATGGGTCCATCAACCTTCTGAAACCGACCCGCCAATACGACATTATTTAAACCTTGCTCAATAAGTGTCTGGTCAATAATAAAACCTAGCTCAATCAATAAGCTTACCACTTGTAACACAGCCGCCGCATTTTGAATTTGATAATCGCCAGCGAGTGCAGGAAAAACTAGTGGGCTCCAATCATGGTGATTATTAGACCATCGCCAGTTGTTGTCAGTTATCCGATAATGAAAGTCTAGAGCATTA
>JBLIIN010000017.1:0-15953 GCA_047635075.1 Methylophagaceae bacterium
GAAGAAATGACCCTTGAACTCAAACAAGAACAACTTGAAAACGATGAACGAAACACCATTCAGTGGCACCGAAAATCTAAATAACATTCTCTCTCGATAAAATCATTTAGCCGCCTCAAAGTGGCTGGCATGTTCTCTGCATTGTGACCTATAAACAGGGATGTTTGATGTGGGTTTAAATTATTTTCCATCCTTTCAATAGGGCTCTGATAAGCCTTGGCAACAGAGTTGGACAATACTGTGTTATCAGGGAATATGATAGCGGTAAACAAGAGCGGCAATAATGGCCTTTAAAATATTGCCGCAAGAGACAGTATCTGTGATTAGTGAAGAGGTATCGATAAGGATGAAAACGGAAGTAATAGCATGCGGTGAGACCCTGGACATTACAGATATGAATGCACTGTATCCGCAATTACTGACAGCATTATTAGAACAAAAGCAGCTTGTGTTCGATTGTAGTGAAGTTGAGCGAATTGATGCCTCAGCATTACAAATGCTATATGCATTTTCCAAAGCGTCATCATTGCATGGCTATAAAGCCAGTTGGGATAACCCGAGTCAGTCCTTTATCAACAGTGCACAGCTACTTGGGGTAGCTACAGAGATGGGCATCTCAGTTTCAAAGGGTACTGAGGTTCAAGCATGATGACGTGTCTACTGCTTGCTGCCACGAGCCCTCTGAGCTATCTATTTTTTAATCAGTCGGTAAAAGCGCAGTAGTTCATGGTGAATGATATCACCCCATTACAGGATGCGTTCTTTCAGCAGAGTCTTGAAGGCCTAGAGGCATCAGAGCAGGTTTTATTACGCTTCGACCTCACAGGATCAGACGAGGAAGCTATCAATTCTATTTCTCAAATAACCCATTCAATTAAAGCAGGGGCTGAGGAGTTTGAGTTGAGTGCTGTTGCAGACTTTACTCATCTGATCGCCAGCTTATTAGCCCCTTTACGTATCGGTGAAGGAAAGATAACCGCTGACCTCAAGAAGACTTTGCTTGCATCCGTTGATGTAGTGAAGGCTTTATTATCTGCAGTGCAAAATAACACAGCTGTTAATCAGCCACAGATTGATGCGGTGAAACAGCAAATAAGAGTCATAGACAAGATGAGTCAAAAATTAGTAGAGGCGACTCATATTGAAATACCCGTCAAACAGACGCTAGGCGAATTGGCTAAAGCGGCCCTTACTGAGCTAGCGGTATGGGATATCAAGTTCAATCCTGACTCGGGCATATTCAAACGGGAGCATGATCCGGTTCAGATATTCCAAGACCTCAGTATGTTGGGGGAGTTGACAGTGGTAGTTAACGATGAAGGGTTGCCATTATTTTCAGATTTAGAACCAGACTCTTGTTATCTAAGCTGGCATTTGAGGCTAAGTGGAAAGATTAATGAGCAAGAGATTAACAAGATCTTCGGTCAGGTACGAGATGACTGTGAACTATCAATTGAGCAATTAGATTCAAACTTATACGACACTCACGACGACGATGATGAAGCTGGGGAAAAGGTTCATATAGTTGTTAGTGAGAGGGTTAAGTCCCATCCGGAACCGGATCATCAAAAGACTGAGCGCCAACACAAATATCAGGCCAAGATTGATGCGGTCACTTCGATGCAAGTTGAGACCAGCAAAATAGATGCATTAATGAATTTGTTGGGTGAGTTAGTCATGACGCAATCGATGCTAAGTCAAGTTAGTGATAATTTCAGCCTAGATTCATTATCGGCATTAACTGACGGGCTTGAACAGCTAGAACGTGATACCCGGAGCATGCAAGGTGCCATTATGCAAATTCGGATGCTGCCAATCAGCAGTATTTTCAGCCAATTGCCAGTGTTAGTGGATGACCTCTGTCAGCAATTAGGTAAGAAAGTTAACCTCAAGTTCTCAGGAGAACATACCGAGATTGATAAGACGGTATTAGAAAAATTGGTTAATCCACTGGTACACCTAATTCGTGACGCGTTAGAGCACGGCTTAGAAACGCCCGAGGCAAGACGCTTAGTAGGTAAAGTTGAAACAGGAACATTAGACATTATTACCGATACTCAAGGCGAGAACATTATCATTGACATTAGTGACGATGGTGTTGGAATTGATAATGACAAAGTGTTGAGAAAAGCGATGAGGCAGGGCTTAGTCTCTAATGAAGCACTATTATCACCAGAAGCAATTCAAAACCTTATTTTTAGGCCTGAGTTCTCAGAACTAGATGGCGATAGTGACCTCGCTTGTCGAGGTATCGGTACGGATAGTATTAGCGAAAGTATCGCCGATATGGGCGGTAGCATAAAGGTATCTTCAGTCTTGGGGAGTCGGACAACATTCACCTTGCGTCTGCCAATAGCCCACACAATCATAGACGGTCAAATAGTCAAGGTGGCGGGGCAAGATTATATTTTGCCACTCATCGCGATTATTGAATCACTGGAGATAGAGCCAGCTCTGGTTAAAAGGGTGTCAGAGAAAGGTGAGCTCTATCCGTTTCACGGTGATTATGTGCCTATACTTCGTCTGTATCAGCTATTTAATTTGCCTCCCACTACGACTCAACTTGAACAAGGGCTATTGGTGATTGTTGATGCTGACGGCCAAAAAGTAGGTTTATTTGTAGATGAACTGATCGCGCATCAGCAGGTGGTGATTAAAAGCCTTGAACAGAATTATCGAAGAGTAGCTGGTTTTTCAGGTGCAGCTATGACTGGCAAGGGTGTTGTCGCTTTAATGTTAGATATCTCAGGGCTGGTGAATTTATACAAAAACTCAAGCCTAGCAGGAGTTGCGATGTCTGAAGGGGGGCGCGAAATGTGATGGAAATATCAACTGAATTACAGCATCTCAATGCACTAGTGGAAGGGGGGAAAGCGCAAGAAAATCTGCAAACTCAACAATATCTGGCCTTTAACTTGGGCGATGAAGATTACGGCGTTGATATCCTGCGTGTACAAGAAATAAAAAGTTGGGTAAACGTAGCTTTAATTCCCAATACGCCAATCTATCTTTGTGGCGTTCTAAGTTTTCGGGGAATGGTCATACCTGTTGTTGATTTAAGGCTCAGGTTTGGTATGGCTAAGAAGGATTACAGTCCCCTCACCATCGTCATTGTTCTAACAGTGACAGATGTACAAAGACAAACTGAGAAAATCATTGGTATTGTGGTCGATGCGGTATCAGACACCTACACTATTGCCGCGGAAAATATTAAACCAAGCCCCGATTTTGGGAAGCAACTCAATACATCTTATCTGACGGGCTTAGTGGCTATCGCAGATAAAATGCTGATGATACTAGATATTGATGCGTTATTGAGTGCTGAGGCTTTGGCCTAGGCCTCTGTTGTGACGCGAGTAATTGCAATCATGAATCAATATGCTCAAGCGGGTAAAACCATGACAACATTAAACTTAGGGTATGCATTGGCATTAATGAACAAAACAGTGACTTTAATTGACATAGATCCGAAAGCACAGTTGAGCCAAGACTGCCGCTTGGGCGATGCAACAATGGGAATTAATCAAGTATTAAAAAATGAGGTGTCAATCGTGCAAGCGAGGCATAGCTTAGCGGATGGGTTTGGTGTTGTCCCGGTTGGAGAGGGGTTGATGACCTACGAAAAAGAGGGAAATTATAATAATAAAATGCAACAGAGTTATAAATTAAAAAAAATGATAGAAGCGATGACAGAGCAACAAGACTTCATCTTAATAGATTGCCCTTCTAAATCGAGCTTATTAACGGTGAATGCTTTATTGGCCGCAGATGAAATTATCATTCCGACTAAAATAGACTTTGCATCCTTACAAGGTATGGTCCAAAGCGTCAGTCTATTCAAACGTTTAAAGAAGCTCTCTAAGGGTGCGAAATTATGGCTGGTACTGACACAACTAAACCAGACAGATAGCATGGCATCTGAGATTAAAGATAGCTTGAAAGCCTACTTCCCTCAGCGGGTGTTTAATACGGCCATTAGGAAAGATAATGCGCTAGCCGAGAGCCGGAAAAATAAAGAGACAATTTTTGACTATCAGCAACAAAGTGATGCTGCTGCCGACTATTTTTTACTGGCACAAGATATTATTGAAGGGAGGGTTAACTAATGACTGAAAAAAAACCACCAGCAACAAAAGTAGTAAGGACTCCCTCTCGGAGAATGGCAGTAAAAAAACAGCCTGCCACTGCCAATGAGCCGACAGCCAAACGAACGAGGGCACGTTACAACAACTCAGAGACAGTTGCATCCGCATCTGCATCCACTAGGTCATACTTAGAAATCGTCGAAGAAAACTTTGGTTTTTTAACTGAAAAAGGTGAAGTGTTATCGGCCCGTTTTTTCGAACGGCTGCTAGAACAAAATCCGGACATGAAACCCTTATTTCAGGGCGTCTCATTAGATGGCCAGCAGAAGAAGTTTTTTGCATCAATGGTGTTGATCGTCCAAAGCTTGAAACAACCCGAAGTCTTAGAAGATTATCTGCGTGGCTTAGGGTCAAGACATTTTCACTACGGCGTCACAATTGAGCATTACCCGGTCGTTATTGATAATTTGTTGGCGGTCATGGCTGAGTTATCTGGAGATAAGTGGACGCCAGAAGTGGATGATGCTTGGTCACAAACCATTGCAAAAATTACTGACATCATGATGACATCGCGTGAGCCAAAAACCCAAGAGAAGGTAATTGAAGAGGTGCCGGTAGCTTTAGAGAAGGAGGTAGAAATAGCATCAGCACAACTCGACTTCGCGATACAGAGTATTAAAACGCCGATTATGATGATTAATCGTGATGCTGTTATTACCTACGTGAATCAGGCGGTCATTGATGTGATGACAACTTACGAAGATATTTTTGTTCAGCATTTCCCTAATTTATCGATACGTCATTTGGTCGGGACTAGCATAAGCCACTTGCAATCCAATCCTACGAGCTTAAAAGTATTTTTGGCGGATTTAAATAATTTCCCACTTAACCGAGATATTAATCTTGGACCCTTGAGCTTCAACCTCAATGTCACTGCAATAATTGATACTGCCGGTGATTATATTGGCAATGCACTGGAGTGGATCAATCAAACTGAATCAAAAAATAAAACTGAATCCTACGAAAGTCAGTTAATGGCACTTAGTGATGCAATGGCTATAGTGACCATGAATACGAAGGGGGTTTTGAAAGAAGCCAATGATGAGTTTTTTAAAGTAATGGGTCATACCAAGGAGAGTTTAATTGGCCAACACCATCGCTCTTTAGTAGATCAAGTAACAGAAAATGGGCTTGAGTACGAGGAGTTTTGGGCACGACTTGATCGCGGTCAATCTAATATAGGGGAATATAAATGCAGAACTCGAGATGGCCAAGAAGTTTGGCTTCATGCTGTCTATACACCGATACTAGATCAGTCTGGCAAGACGGTTAATATCGTGGCTTATGCGACTGAGATTAGCCAACAAAAAAGGCAGCAGATCAAGTCGGAACAATTGTTTATGCAAATATTGACTGTTATGAAGGCGTTGTCCGAAGGTGATTTAACTAAGAAACTACAAGGCGATTACGACGGTAAGTTTGCACTATTGCAAATGGTGGTCAACGACACAGTGGAGAGAACGGCCACAATGGTTAAAGAAATTCACAATGCTTCGACCCATATTACGACTTGTCTAACGGAAATGGCCCTGAACAATATTGATGACAGCACTTTTACTGAACAACACGTGACATCGTTAAAACATACCGCATCAAAGATGGAAAAAATGACGGGAACCGTGCTGCAAAATTCAGACAATGCGAATAAGGTAACTCAATTAGCGACCAGTGCACGACAGCAAGCAGAACGCAGCGGATTATTGATTAACGATGCCAAAGAGGCCATGACGAAAATTACCACCTCGAATAAAAGAGCTCTAGACATTATTGATGTCATGGACGAAATTGCTTTTCAGACTAATCTCATAGCTTTAAATGGGGCTGTCGAAGCAGCAAGAGCCGGGGACCAAGGCCGTGGTTTTGCTGTTGTGGCATCTGAAGTGCGGAGTTTGGCTCAGCGTTCTGCCGGCGCGGTGAAAGAAATGAAGGCGCTATTCAATGATGAAAATGAAAAAGTAAAAGAAGGGAGCATGCTGCTCGTCGAGTCTGGCAGAACAATAGAAGATATCGTTTCAGATTTTCAGCATGCGGTGGAGGTCGTTTCACAACTCACGATGGCCGGCACACAACAGACACAAGGTGTTGAGCAAGTCAATGAAGCCATTACCCATCTGAGAAAAATAGCACAAGAAAGGACAATATTAGTCGAGGGGATAGCCTCTGCTAGCCAATCATTGGAGGAAAAAGGCCAACATCTGCGACAACTGGTTTCTTTTTTTGGTGTTGGCGAGGCAACGGACAGTTCTTCGGTAGAAAATGACAGCTTGGAACGCGGACCTGAAAATGAAGCCTGACAACTTATTGTAGGTTTTAATGACTGACTAAATTGATTACTATGTTGGAAAATGAAAACAAGATGAAAAAAAAGCGGCCTGAATACAATTAGCAAAGGGATAACGCAGCTGAGGTAAGCTACTAATCTGGTGCGATTATTGCAAAGCTGTTAATGATAAGTTCGGCGAATCTTCCCGTAATTAGGAAAAAAATATGAACCATGATTTTTTGCTTAAAAATGAGGCACCAGTCATGCCTGTTCAGGGGGCTAACAATAAAGCCATTTCTAATCATGGCAATGTGGCTGAACATGAGGGAAGCCAGGTCTTTTCATCAGAGTTAGGTAAACAATTAGACAAACAAACACCCATAAAAAAACCAGCTGAAAAGACAGGCGACGCTAAGGACGTTGAACAAGCTGACATGACCGATACGTCAAAGAAAGCGGCAAGCGTTTTAGGTGAGAACGGCAAACTTTTGCCATCAGAAGAAAAAATTGTTGAAGAGTTTGTAATGCAACTACTCAGTAACCTCGATGGGGGGGCTGAACTTAGGCAAGAATTCACTCAAATTATGGAGCAGTTTCTCAACACGCTTTTGAATGAACAAGAGCTGGAGTTAGGTTTAAAAGATAAGCTGGCGGGCGTGTTGTCAAAGATTATAAACGCTGAGATAGGGGGTGAGTCGTTAGCATCCAGCGTATTAGCCTCATCAGATAAGGTCATAGAATTAAAAGCAACGATGCCGGCAACCATCAGTAATATATTAGGTTCTCAAAACAAGGCCCCGCAGGTTGAAACAGGAGCGCTTATCAATGTTAACAATTTGTTGGACCCCCAAACTGACAAAGCAGGCGTCAAGGATGATTCAATTCTTGAGCAAGGCCTAGGACAAAAAAAGGTCGTCGTTAACCAAATTTCAGCAGCAATAAAAGCAGCTGCATTAAAACCTGAGCAATCAGATCCTATTGAGTCCCTCCTTCAACAAATCAAAAATATAGTGACGAAAGAGACAATAGGTAGTTCAGAGCAAAAAAGTGACAAAGTTGCTTTGATTGCAGAATTAGTGAAGAAAATAGTCCCAGAAACTCCGGCAACGATACTAAAAGCCTCAACGCCAGGGCAAGACGATGTCTCGGTGAGTAAAGACACCCTTGCTTCATCGCAATTAGCCCAGTTGAGACCTGACATTTTACAAGCCTTATCCAAGAAACGTTTGGGATCGGATGCCCTGAACCTAAGTACATCTGAAGCCCCGAAAATAATGAGTTCTAAGACCGATATCATAAGTGTGGGTGAAAAAAAGGTTGAACGAATAGCACAGCTCGTTGAGTTATTAAAACCTGCAAAAGGCGATGAGCAACTCCCTCGTCTTGCGAGTGCTGACAGAACACCACCGACTACAGTTTTAAATTCACAACCCGCTACATTGGTCGCTGCCGCAAAGGCTGACGTACCCTCCTTAGACATCCAGCCCTCCTTGCAAAATAAAGCATGGAACCGTGTTTTAAGCAGCCGTGTGGTCTGGATGGCAACCGAGGGGATTCAACAAGCAGCACTCAAATTGAACCCTGCTAATTTAGGGCCAGTAGAAGTTCGATTACAGGTCAAAAATGATCAGGCTAATGTGACCTTTATTGCCCAAAACTCGGCTACTAGAGATGCCCTTGAGCAAGCTTTACCACGCTTGCGTGAAAGTTTTGCTGAGAATGGTTTAGACTTGGCGGGTGCTGATGTGTCAGACCAAGCCTCCCATGATGCGAAAGAAGACGAAGCGCAGCAAAATAATAACAACAAAGTGAGCCAGAACGCCGAAGTTACAATGGCAGCAGATGGCAATAGTACTGAGCAAACAGCGGTCAGTGTTGAAAAAAATAACAAGCCAGGCGTTAACGTATATGCCTAGCTATCACATTTAGGCAAACGGAGATAATAATGCTGAAATTAGAGAATTATTCGTTAAAACGACGTATGCAATTTGTGGCCATCATAGGTGTCATAGGATTGTTCTCGTCGACAGCGGTTTATTTGTATTTAGCTAAGTCAGGTATGACCTTGGCTGATCAAGGTGTCATTGGATTGATATTTACAGTAGTCGTTAGTGCTGGACTCTATATCTGCGCTACCATGATTGGTAATTTTGGTTCGACAAGAGCAAATGTCTTGGTCGATGGCATCCAGAATATTAAAAAAGGCGATTTATCCAAGAAGATTGCTATTTCGGGGAAAAGTGATTTTAGCTGGATGGCATTTGAGCTCGATAGTGCTAGAAAAAATATATCTGCGCTAGTACACACCATAGTAGGAGGCGTGGCTCAATTAGAAACCGCATCGAAAAACATGGCCGCCATTAGTAAAGAAACGGTCGATGGTGTCTTAACACAACAATCAGAAACCACCCAAGTTGCCACAGCTATGAATGAAATGGCAGCATCGGTTCAAGAAGTTGCAAAAACGGCTGAAAATACCGCAGAAGCTGCTCGTAATGCAGAGCATGAAGCCCAAGCGGGTAAAAAAATAGTTAATGAAACGATGGGGTCAATTAGTTCTCTAGCTCAAGAAGTCGAAAAAGCAGCTGAAACATTAAATAACTTGGAAACAGATATCGCTAATATTGGGGCGATAGTCGATGTGATTCGTAGCATCACAGAACAAACAAACTTACTGGCATTGAATGCCGCCATTGAAGCCGCACGTGCTGGTGAGCACGGACGTGGGTTTGCTGTGGTGGCGGATGAAGTTCGAACATTAGCCGCGAGAACACAATCGTCAACACATGAAATTGAAGAAATGGTCGGTCGTTTACAAGTGGGTGCGCTCGCCGCAGTTACGGTAATGAATGAAGGTCGTGAAAGTGCTAAAAATAGTGTGGATAAAGCCGCAAATGCCGCGTCAGCATTAGATTCTATGGTGGTAATGATCGGCAAGATGGATGAGATGAGTGCGGCTATTTCTAGCGCGGCTAATGAGCAAGCAACCGTGGCCGAAGACATTAACCGAGGTATTGTTAATATCAGTCAAGTAGCTGAACTCACCGCCGAAGGCGCGAATCAAACTTCTGACGCGGTCGCCACGATGACATCACTGTCTGAACAACTTCAACAAGCAGCTGGCAAATTTAAAGTCTAGCATCTTGGCTGAAGTAGAGAAGAATTAAAGTTTCTTTAAGCTTTTCTCAATCGCTTCCAGGGCCAACATTGGGTTATCAGCTGTGGTAATAGGACGACCAATCACTAAATAACTACTTCCTGCCGTCATAGCTTCGATAGGTGTCATCGTACGATGCTGGTCGCTAGTGTCACTACTAGGCAGCCTGATTCCGGGTGTAACTAATTGAAATTTTTCATCATGTTGTGCGCGAAGTTGCTTTGCCTCTTGACCCGAACAAACCACGCCATCTAAACCACTCTCCTCTGCTAGTTTAGCCAAACGTAAAACTGTCTGGCTGATCGTGCCTGTCAGACCAATGTGCTGAAAAGTAATCTCATCCATGCTGGTGAGGAGTGTGACGCCAATCAATAAAGGCCGAAGCTGATAGTGTGAGAGGGCATCATGGGCAGCGGCCATCATCGCCGGGCCGCCGAGTGTGTGCACATTCATCATCCAGACCCCTAAATCAGCAGCTGCACGGCATGCCTTAGCAACCGTAGTGGGTATGTCGTGATATTTTAAGTCCAGGAATACATCAAACCCAGCATCAGTTAACTGCTCAACACCCCGAGGTCCTGAGCGTGTAAACAACTCTTTGCCGACTTTAAGTTTGCAGCGCTCTGGATCAAGTTGCTTTGACAGTAAAAGAGCGGCTTCTAGTGTCGGGTAATCAAGCGCAACAATGATTTTCGAATTTGACATCATTAATTCCTTCATAAAACATCGTTGAGATCCTACCTCAACGGCTACGACAAGATCGGAATATTTGTTTAAAGCGCTGCCATAAATGGTATTCTGTGCCTGAATTTTTCAGGAACACATTGATGGACTTTGATCTGCTAGCACAAGACGGGTACGCAAGGCGTGGCCGATTGCATTTCCCCCGGGGTACAGTCGAAACTCCCGCCTTTATGCCTGTAGGTACTTACGGTTCTGTTAAAGCGATAACAGCAGAAGAAGTGATTGACACTGGGGCCGAGATAATTTTAGGCAACACATTCCACCTTATGTTGCGTCCTGGTACTGAGATTATTAAGCTGCACGGTGATTTGCATGAATTCATGCATTGGAGCGGACCTATTCTGACTGACTCGGGTGGTTTTCAGGTATTCAGTTTGGGTGAGTTACGAAAAATAACAGAACAAGGTGTCCATTTTAGGTCTCCAATTAATGGCAACAAGGTATTTTTGGGGCCAGAAGAGTCAATGCAAGTGCAGCGGGATTTAGGCAGTGATATCGTGATGATATTTGATGAATGCACCCCCTACCCTGCTGACGTTCAAACGGCTGAAAAGTCGATGCAGTTATCATTGCGATGGGCCAAACGAAGTAAAGAAGCACATGGTGACAATCCGTCAGCTTTATTTGGTATTTTACAAGGAGGCATGCATGAAAACCTCCGTGATGAATCTTTACAAGGCTTAACAGAGATAGGTTTTGATGGCTATGCGATTGGTGGGTTATCGGTGGGTGAGCCCAAAGAGGATATGATTCGGATCCTTGACCATTTATCAACACGCTTACCGATTGATAAACCGCATTATTTAATGGGTGTGGGCAGGCCAGAAGATTTAGTGGAAGCCGTCGTCAGGGGCATTGATATGTTTGATTGTGTTATGCCAACTCGGAATGCGCGCAACGGGCATTTGTTTGTCCACCATGGGGTTGTCAAAATACGCAATAGTCGCTACAAAAAGGACACCGGGCCATTGGATCCAATGTGTGATTGCTATACCTGTAAGAATTACAGTTTGGCCTACCTACATCACCTCGATCGAACGGGTGAAATGTTAGGGCCACGGCTTAACACCATCCATAACCTACATTATTACCAAACCTTAATGTCTGGAATAAGACAAGCGATTAGTGCTGGAAGCCTACAACAATTTATTCAAAATTTTTATCTAATGCGAGGACAGACGAGGCCAAACTAGGTCAACGAACTACCAAGGCCAGCGGTGCTGTGTCATAATCGCACTCTTTTTTATAATACGTGTCAAGTAGAGGAAATATGATGGATTTTTTCATTTCGCCAGCATTTGCAGAAGGTGGTGTGACAGGTGGGGCAGGAATGCTAGATTTTTTGTTCCCAGTCGCGCTATTGGTTTTGTTTTACTTTATGTTAGTACGCCCACAATCTAAGCGGGCTAAACAACATCGTGAAATGCAGTCTGCCTTATCAAAAGGCGATGAAGTAGTCACAGATGGGGGTTTAATGGGTAAAATTATGGACATTGGTGAGCATGCTATTCTCGTGCAATTTGCTGATAACTTTGAAGTCAAAGTTCGTCGAGAAGCTATCAGTTCTGTTTTGCCAAAAGGCACGTTGAAAAAGTTATAACGAAGGAACGTCAGTTACACATAACGCTGAAAAGCGTTTAGGAAAATCAAAATGAATCACTATCCCGCTTGGAAAAACGCATTGGTGCTGGTAGTCATCTTAATCGGTGGCCTTTTTGCGATGCCCAATCTGTATGACAAAGATCCAGCAGTACAAGTCTCGGCAGGTCGTTATGGCAGTGTCGACCTTGATCTAATGACTAAGGTTGAAACCGCATTAAAAGCACAATCGATCAACTACACTCGTGCCGAGCTGGAAGACGACCGCTTGTTGATTCGTCTCAGTGATAACGAAACGCAATTACAAGCAAAAGAAGTATTAAGTAACGAAATTAAAGGCGATTACACTATCGCCTTGAACCTCGCTTCAAATACCCCCGCTTGGTTATCTTCGATGGGTGCTGAAGCGATGAACCTGGGTCTTGATTTACGAGGTGGTGTGCACTTCTTGATGGAAGTCGATATGGATGCGGCGGTCAAGCTGGCATTGGAAAGCTTATCCAGCGAATTTAGAACCTTATTGCGTGAAGAAAAAATCAGGTACAAGAAGATTCAAGTTGAATCTAACAAAATCGTGGTTGCATTTCGCAGTAATGAGCATCGTGACAATGCGTTAGCCAAAATTAAAGATGAGTATAACGATCTTGAAATTGCTGTCGAAGATATAGGCACTACACCCTCATTAACAATCAGTTTGAAAGAGTCCCTGATTCGCGAAACTAAGAATACGGCACTACAACAAAATATTATTACGTTACGTAATCGAATTAATGAGTTAGGTGTTGCAGAGCCCACCGTTCAGCAACAAGGTGATAGTCGCATCGTGGTCCAGTTACCGGGCGTACAAGATACCGCACAAGCTAAAAAAATATTAGGAGCAACAGCGACTTTAGAGTTTCGTCTGGTTGATTATGATAATGACGCGCAAGACGCCATCAACGGTCGAGTACCCCCCAACTCCAAGCTTTATTATCACCGCGATGGACGTCCTTATTTGTTAAAAAAGCAAGTCATGTTGACAGGTGAACACATCATCAATTCAACATCTACGCTTGATGCTGACTCAGGTACGCCTGCAGTATCAGTGACGCTAGATGGAAAAGGCTCTCGGATTTTCAGTAAAGCCACGGGTGATAATGTTGGCAATCCAATGGCGGTTGTTTTCATAGAGTCAAAAACAGAAACTCGGAAGATTGACGGTGAAATAGTAAAAGTACGTCGTCAACTGCCTCAAATTATCAGTGTCGCGACGATTCGTGATCAGTTGTCCAAGAAATTTCAGATTACCGGCTTAGACTCAGGGGCCGAAGCTAGCGAGTTAGCACTATTGCTTCGCGCTGGGGCATTAGCCGCCCCGATTGAAATTGTGGAAGAACGAACGGTGGGACCGAGCTTGGGCCAAGACAATATTGATAAAGGCTTTCAATCAGTCATGATTGGTTTTGTTTTCGTTTTAGTCTTTATGGTTATTTGGTACCGTGTTTTTGGTGCGATTGCTAATATGGCGCTAGCCGCTAACTTAATTCTAATTGTAGCGTTGTTGTCGTTACTGCAAGCAACATTAACCTTGCCGGGTATTGCCGGTATCGTGTTAACAGTCGGTATGGCAGTGGATGCCAATGTCCTCATCTTTGAACGAATAAGGGAAGAGCTGCGGGTAGGTAACAGTCCGCAAGCCAGTATAGATGCAGGTTATGCCAAGGCCTTCTCAACCATTGCTGATGCGAATATTACTACCCTAATCGCAGCCATTGTCCTGTTTGGTTTTGGTACCGGTTCAATTAAAGGTTTCGCAGTCACTTTGTCGCTTGGGATATTGACGTCTATGTTCACGGCTATCGTGGGTACGCGAGCCGCTGTGAATATCATCTATGGCGGCAAAAACCGACCTAAACTGTCTATCTAGGGAGTCATTATGCAATTGTTAAAAGAAAAAACTAATTTTAACTTCATGTCTAAGCGTAAAATTGCCGCTGTTTTTTCAGTGTTGCTAATTTTGGCCTCTATCGGCTCATTAATCACCAATAGCCTTAACTTTGGAATCGATTTTACTGGCGGTACGATGCTTGAACTGTCCTACCAAGAAGAGGTCAAGTTAAACACGATCAGGACAACGTTAGAACAAAATGGTTATGGCGATGCTATCGTACAAAACTTTGGCTCGATACATGATGTGCTGATACGCTTACCGGTTCATTCGACCGAAAATATGGCAGAACTTAGCAATCGCATTGTAGCGGCATTGCAAGCGGGGAACGATGCTAAAATTGATGTCAGACGGGTTGAGTTTGTTGGCCCACAGGTTGGTGAAGAATTAACTGAACAAGGTGGCTTAGCTATGCTTTATGCCTTATTTGGTATTTTAATTTACGTTTCCTTCCGATTTGAATACCGATTTGCAATTGGATCAGTAGTAGCACTCGTGCACGATGTTATTTTGACCTTGGGTTTTTTCTCTATTACGCAGTTAGAGTTTGATTTGACCGTATTAGCTGCAATATTAGCCATTATCGGCTATTCACTTAATGACACGATTGTGGTCTTTGACCGGATTCGAGAAACATTCTTAAAAGTACGTAAAGGCACTTCCGTAGAAATTGTTAACCTGGCCTTGAATGCAACATTAAGTAGAACATTGATGACATCGTTCACCACTTTGTTAGTCGTAAGTTCTTTGTTCGTGTTTGGTGGTGAAGTAATTCATGCCTTTTCAATTGCATTATTACTGGGCATTATTATTGGGACTTACTCTTCGGTTTATATTGCAAGCAACACCATTCTGTTTATGGGTGTTAGCAAAGCAGACCTGATTCCAGCAGAAAAAGATGATGAAGATACCAATGAAGATGGCAGTGTTGTTTGATAATAAATTTAAGACATAAAAAAGTCCGATTTAATCGGGCTTTTTTTATGCCTTAAACTTGCGCTATATCTTATAAAGCCATTGGCTTATGTTCAGGCCGAGAAGTCGAGACAGTTTTTAAACGGCGATTATGACTTATGGGCAATGCTGTCGGCTGAAGTGTTTCTACACTGAACACACGCATGCCGCTGTGACTACTGTTAAAACTTGCAAAAGTAGCAAATTCTTCCAAGCCTTCCATAATGGTGCGAGCATCGAGCTCTTGTGATTTTTTGTTTAATGTTGTCATAGCAAGCCTTGATATTCTGTTATACCCATTAACGGCACTAACCATCGTTTCTTGAGTACTAAGTTGATCAGTATCGTCAAGATCATAGCGCTATTGAGAGATAAACAACGTGATCAAGCTCCGCTTTGTGCATGATTTCTTTGGGGCATATCAGGCAAGGGTGTCAAGTCAGTGACTTTACTTTATTATTAACCCCATGACGGCAACAAAAATAAGGATGAAGGACTAAGATGCACATCCATATCTTGGGTATTTGTGGCACATTTATGGGGGGAGTTGCCTTATTAGCAAGGGAGTTGGGTATGACGGTATCCGGTTCAGATGCCAATGTTTACCCACCGATGAGTAATCAGCTTGAAGCCGCTGGAATTACCTTACAAGAAGGGTACCTAGCACAGCATTTGCAACCGGCACCTGATTTAGTGGTGATGGGTAATGCACTATCCCGAGGTAATGCAGCCGTTGAATATGTGCTAAACCAAGGCTTGGCCTATATTTCTGGTCCACAATGGCTTGCTGAGTATGTCCTTAAAGACCGTTGGGCACTAGCCATAGCAGGCACCCATGGTAAAACCACGACCAGTAGTATTCTGGCATGGATATTAGAACATGCAGGCATGGCGCCGGGGTTTTTGATTGGCGGTGTACCAGATAACTTTGGCGAGACGGCACGTTTAGGTAAAACACCTTTTTTTGTCATCGAAGCAGATGAATATGACACGGCTTTTTTCGACAAACGTTCAAAATTTGTTCATTACCACCCAAGGACCTTAGTGGTAAACAATTTGGAGTTCGATCATGCTGATATCTTCGAGGATTTAGCGGCTATTCAAAAGCAATTCCATCATGTCATTCGCACTGTTCCATCGGATGGTTTAATCATCTCCCCACCA
>JBLIIN010000018.1:0-15749 GCA_047635075.1 Methylophagaceae bacterium
GATTGGGTCAATCAACGCCAACTAGATCAACATGAGACGACAGGAAAGACAAAAGCAACCGCTAAGCCGATTAAGTCAGGGGGTAAAAAATCTAGTTTAACTTACCAAGAGCAACTAGATTTAGCCGCATTACCAAAACAAATTGAAACAATGGAAGTAAAACAAACGGAATTAAATAACAAGATCAGTCAGCCAAAATTTTATCAACAATCGGAAGACAAAGTGGCCGCCGTTCAGGATAAACTAACCCAACTGACTGAGAAGCTTGAACTCGCTTATGAACGTTGGCAACAATTAGAGGCAAAACAGGAAAGCGCTTAATGGATCGAGCTGAATTACTATACTCAACCGTGGATGTTGGCAGCCCTATTAAGGTCTGGCAACAATCTGGATTGCGTTGGTTAGAGTTCGGCGATGATTTAATTCAATCAGAGATTGACATAGCACGCCCCGACTTTTTGCCTGAATCATTTAACAGAGCCATGTTGTCTGGTGCATTATTTAATGGGGAAATTCCTGAAAAAGTCCTATTGGCTGGGACAGGGGGGGGATCGACAGCCCGTTATTTTGCTAATTGCTTTCCACATGTCAAAGGTGACGCAGTCGATTTGTCATCAGTGGTACTAGACATAGCACAACGTTTTTTCGATTGTCCGAATCAAGGAAACTGGCAACTGATTGAAGCGGATATTCGGGATTATGTTCAGCAATGTTCAACCTACTACGATTTGATAATAATGGATATTGCCATTGGACAAGCATCGCCTGATTGGATCATTGATCCGGTTTTCTTAAGGTGCTGTCGTCAATTACTTACCCATAATGGTCATATCGCGATTAACTTAATTGTTGAAAATGAACAAGGTTTCGTCACGCAATTAGCAGCGATTCGGCAAGCCTTTGATCGTCAAACGGTATGCATATCATTACCTGAACATCGAAATGTCATTGTTTTGGCATTTAATCAAATAGCGGGGTTAATACCGGAGCCTACAGCCTTTAATGCGTTAGAAGCACAGTGGCACATTGAGTTTGGGCAGTTTTACCTGCAGATGTTGAAAGACAATCCCAAAAACAGTGGTGTCTTATAAGATGGAAAAATCTAAATAGGAGCGGATTAATGGAAATAGTGGCAAGCCTGACAGAATGGATTAAGATTCTTAACGGAATCGTATGGGGACCAGCAATGCTGGTACTTATTTTAGGGACAGGGCTATTTTTGATGTTCGGCTTGAGATTAATGCCGATTTTCAAGTTGGCCTATGGCGGCAAAATGCTATGGCAAGGTCGGGAGTCTGATTCAAAACAAGGTGATATCTCAGCCTTTAATGCTTTGATGACGTCACTTGCTGCTACCATCGGAACAGGAAATATTGCAGGTGTCGCTACAGCAATATTTTTGGGTGGACCTGGTGCACTATTCTGGATGTGGATGACGGCTTTAGTGGGCATGGCCACCAAATACGCAGAAGCTGTGTTAGCCGTCCATTACAGAGAAACAGATGCCAATGGTAATAAAAGCGGGGGGCCGATGTATTACATTAAAAATGGCTTGGGTCGTCGATTTGCATGGCTAGGAACAGCATTTGCTATTTTTGGCGCGATGGCCGGCTTTGGTATTGGTAATACGATTCAGGCAAATTCAGTTGCAGATGTATTAAACAGTCAGTTTGATATCCCCTTCGAATGGACGGGTATTGTGTTGGGTGTTTTAGTGGCATTGGTTTTACTGGGTGGAATAAAACGTATCGGCCAAGTTGCTGGTCGACTAGTGCCCTTTATGGCTGTCGCTTACGTGCTGTCGGCGACAACTATTTTAGTGATGTACATGGATCAAATACCACAGGCATTTGGTTTGATCTTTACACATGCTTTTAGCCCCATTGCAGCAACTGGGGGCTTTGCTGGTGCAGCAGTTTGGGCGGCAATCCGCTTTGGTGTATCACGCGGTATTTTTTCAAATGAGGCTGGTTTGGGCAGTGCGCCTATTGCCCACGCTTCCGCGATGACGAATAGCCCTGTACGCCAAGGCACAATTGCGATGATGGGCACGTTCATCGATACACTGGTTATTTGTACTATGACAGGTCTAGTTATCATTGTATCGGGAGCATGGACAAGTGGAGAAACTGGGGCGACGCTATCTTCATTAGCATTTGAGTCAGCGATGCCGGGCATCGGTTCTTATGTGGTGACGTTGGGTTTAACCGTCTTTGCCTTCACTACTATTTTAGGGTGGAGTATATATAGCGAGAAGTGTGTGACCTATTTACTTGGCCATAAAGCCGTTATGCCATTTCGAGTTTTATGGATATGTGCAGTGCCAATAGGAGCAACAAGTAACTTAGAATTTATTTGGTTAGTGGCTGATACTTTAAATGCTTTAATGGCTATCCCCAACTTGATTGCTTTATTACTCTTGAGTCCAGTGGTGTTTGGTTTAACGCGGTCTTATTTTAAGAAATAAAAAACGGCTTGGCGTGAAACAAACGCCGAGCCGTTTATGATGAATCTTACTGTTTTTATTAAGTTGGTTTACTCATCAAGTAGGGCATCACGGTTATCTTCTCGGATACGGGGCATGATCCACATTTCATACATAGAGACAATCCACATGAAGGCAAAAGATAGGCCCATCATCCCACCACCTACAATAGTGAGCCAAGCAAAATGCGGATTAAGTTTCGTGAGCCACCATGAGGCAATATCGACCACCAAGAAAATATAAGGCATGACAATGACGGTCGTTTTAAGCACTCTAGGAATACCAGATGCTAAGCTGAATATGAGCCCAACAAACATGAATATAAAGGCAATACCAAATAAATGGATGTGTGAAACTCGTGCTAGAGAGGAGAAACTGGCCCCGGTGTCTGTTTCTGCTACGAGGGCAACATTTTCAAACTTTGTGAAATCAGGAACTGGCATACCAGAAGCTGCGCTATGACAGACAATACAGCTCTTATCCATAATTTGGCGGATGCCATTTTCGTGGAATTTTTTTTCACTGGCTCCTTTATGAACCCAGTCAATTATTTTCAAGCGATCCGCCTCCGGAGCCATCATTTTCATTGAGCCATTGAGTTGTGATTCTAATGTAGACTCAGAACGGTTGCCATAGTAGCTATAAACAATATCATCTATAGAGATCCCTAACTTACCATCAGCCATACCATGGGTAAATTGAATTTGAACTAAAGCCATCAGGTAACCAATGGCCACAACCGTTAAATAGCCGGTAAAAAGAGCTTTTAGTGAGGTGCCTTGGCTAGAGAGGTTGATGCTATGTTGGGTATCCCCCATGGTGTGCTCGCTTATTTTTAGTGTTGACAGTGTGTTTGATTAAACACTTGTTTTAGTAATTCGGTTGTTCTAGCCGCGGGATTGTCGCGGATTTTCTTCTCTTCCAAAGTAGTAACCGCAAATACACCCCCCAACGCTTATTGAGCAACATAGCTAGGAAGGTCTAGATTAACAATTTCACCAACTAACGGGACTGCTACAATTTGTTGACTCACATTACTATAATGTTGATTAGGTTCAACGTCGTTAAGCGTTGATTCAATTTTAGACCTAAGTAATGCAGTTAATTGTGCGCTGTTTTTTGTTTTGAAATATTGTGGCGCAGCATTACCTGACCCATTCGACACTTTTGGTGCATCATCTATTGATGTGTTTTGAATGGCACTTAATAAAACTTCTCTAGCCTCGGGAGCCGCTTTCTCAGCAGCACGGTTGATACTGTGTTCGGATTGATCTGCTTTTTCAGGTAAGCCTATTTGACACATTAGGCTACTGATTTTATTGCATGCTGGTGGTAGAGGAATATGAACAAGTTTGTCAGCTAGATAGCCATCAGTTTTTCCGACGCGCCCAATGGCATTTTGAGTTCCTATGCCTAAGGCTTGTTTTAAGCCAGATATAAGGGTGTCGTTATCTAATGAAGCTGTGTTTAGTGATTTTATCTGACTTGTTAATAATTCAATTCCTATCGTCGTCATATCTTTTAATAATGATCCACAATCTGCAGTGGCTTTAGAGGTATATGAAGCCGGCACTATAAATACCAAACCTGAGAGAGTCATAAGGCCGTACATGGTTCATCCTTCTGTGTATTCGAGTAAAGCGTCAACAGGCTATGGTTTAAGATTAGCAGCATATTATTACAGCGGTGATATTGTTTATAAATGATATCGTTTAGTCAACATAGAAACATTAAGTAAAATTGCGTACATAAGCCTATTGAGACAGGTTAAAACATCATCGCTTTGTAAGTCTACATGTTAGGCGTCTCTTAATGGTTAATAGACAACAGAACAAGCATAAAATTCATAATTTAGTATGAATAGATAAAATGTAGTGATTAAATCAGGGCAATAAAAAAGCCGGTTAAATCATTAACCGGCTTCGATATTTTTCTCAGCGAAAAGTGAAACTAGCCCGGAACGACATTCTCAGCTTGAGGGCCTTTTTGCCCTTGTGACACTTCCATTGTTACTGACTGACCTTCTTTCAAAGATTTAAAGCCTTCTGCTTGAATTGCGGTGTGATGTACGAATACATCAGGCCCATCAGATTGCTCAATAAAACCGAAGCCCTTTTCGTCGTTAAACCATTTAACGGTGCCTGTTACTTGTTCTGCCATGTTAACCTCTGTACTTGTGTGTTTTGTGAAATAAGATTTATTCAGCTACAAACTGTGAAGGTGGAGCTGAACCCTCGCCAAAGAAAAATTTCTCGAGTTCTTCTTTAAGGAATTTTTGTGATTTAGAATCTGCCAATGATAATCGATTTTCGTTGATTAACATGGTTTGCTGGCTTAACCACAGTTGCCAGGCTTCCTTAGAGATGGAGTCATAGATTTTCTTGCCCAAGTCACCAGGGTACGGAGGGAAATCCATACCTTCAGCTTCTTTTCCTAATTTTACGCAGTGGACAAGACGTGCCATATGTCACTCTTCTACTCTAATAATTTCAAAAATGCTTTAACTGGCGCAGGTAACCCAAGCCGTAATGCATCATGTTTGGTGTGCCAACCTAAACCTTCAAAGTCAGTTGTTGATTGGCTGCAAGCAGAAGAGTGTACCAGATACGGGAAAATGTCCAGCTTGTAGTGCGTAAAGATATGGCGGATCGGTTTCTGGGGCAAGATATCCTCCCGGTTGCCCCCAAAATTTTGACGATAAAAGAGTGATAAGGTTGTGAGATCCTTGAATTCAGGAAAACTCCATAACCCGCCCCATATACCGCTGTTAGGCCTCTGTTCTAGTAGTATTAGCCCTGACTGGGACAAGATGACAATCCAGTGAATTTGACGTAAAGGAACTGCCTTTTTAGGCTTAGGCGTTGGAAACTGACTTGGGACTCCGCTTTGGTAACCTTTACAGTCTGCTGTTAGTGGGCATAGCGAACAAAGTGGCTTACTGCGGGTACAAATAGTAGCGCCTAGGTCCATTTGCGCTTGAATATAGTGTTCGATACGCTCTTTGGGAAGTAATTGTTCAGCAAGCTGCCAAAGTTGTTGTTCAATAACTTTTTGTCCCGGCCACCCAGAAATAGCCGCATATCGGGTTAAAACTCGTTTTACATTACCATCAAGAATTGGGTGGGATTGTCGGTAACCTAAAGCCATAATCGCTCCAGCTGTAGAGCGGCCGATGCCAGGTAAGGCAATTAAGTCATCTAATGAGGCTGGTATTATTCCTTGGTGTTGTTCAACTATGATCTGAGCAGTTTTATGCAGATTTCGTGCTCGTGCGTAATAGCCCAACCCCGTCCATAGCGCTAGAATGTCATCTAAGTTAGCTGAAGCGAGTGCTGCAACATCAGCATAGTGGCTAATAAAACGCGTGTAGTAGTCAATAACTGTGTTGACTTGGGTTTGTTGCAGCATGATTTCAGATAACCACACATGGTATGGCGTGATGCCTTGTTGCCAAGGCAGGTTTTTGCGGCCATGATGATCGAACCATCCAAGGAGCCTATCGCTAAAAGTAGGAAGATTCAAACTGAGTAGTAG
Organism: Methylophagaceae bacterium; assembly: GCA_047635075.1. GTDB lineage: Bacteria > Pseudomonadota > Gammaproteobacteria > Nitrosococcales > Methylophagaceae. Next base: position 6,020 of record JBLIIN010000018.1, read on the forward strand.
GCAGAAAAGAAAGGTTTAGAAGAACCCTTTTAATTTTCCACCGATAGATTCTTTTAATTCATCTTCTATTGATTTCACAGATGGCTCATCGCTGTTTTCAGCATCATCATTGGCAGTAGGTTTTTTACTACCTAGCAATGCACCGCCAACAATATCTCCAAAACCACCCCCTAATTTATCTTTTAGCTTATCAGTGACCTTATCTTTAATTTTCTGAGTCGCGTTATCACGTAGCAATGAGGCTAAGTCAACAGTAGGGGCTGGGTTATTGAATCCGCCCGATATTTTGATAGGTATAACCAGCCCTTTGAGCTCTGCTAAACCTTTACCTTCCTGACCTTCAGATGATCCGACAACGGCCACTGCTAAAACATAATTAATGGCTTCTTTATTTAAGTCAGCCGTCCCTGCGCCGCTAATACGTAATAAAGGTGACATTAAAACCAAATCGGGATTATTAATGAGTCCATTATTGGTTGTAAAAGACCCTTTAAAGGTAGAAAAGTCTGTTTTCACAGCAGACATTGATTTGGGCAATGGCTCACCTTTTAATAGTGCTTTTGCTTTACGAATGCTATCAGCAATATTGATTCCTTTCAGAGCGCCATCTGTAAAAGAAAAATCACCATTCCCAGATAAGGTTTGTTTAATCTGAACTACTGTTTTCCCTCGGCCAATCAATTTAACCTTCGCATTAACGAGGCCCGAAATTTTGTCGTCACCGCTGAGGTCTCTGAGTAACGGACCCGCTTGGATATTATTGAGGATTTCATTAATGCTCAATTTAAGGCTTTTACCTCTCGCATCAAGGCTAACGTTGCCTTGATATTGACCTTGATACAGATCAGCGCTTAAAGGGTGAAGTTTGACAACACCGTCTTTGGCATTAATGTTGATGTTAATGTTATTGCTTTGTGTATTACTGATCTTTAACTGACCAATCTTTAGACTACCCGTGATATTTAAATCACGTAATGTCTCTAGTGGCAGTTCACTGGCAGCTACGGCACCTGCTGTAGCGGGAGATGCAATAGTTTCTTCTGCTTTATCCTCAGCTAGTGGCATATAGCGGTCAGCGTCAACCGAGTCTAGAGCCAGCTTGAACTTCAGGGCGGGGTCAGCAAAGTTTCTCACTGAAAATTGCCCCGTGAGTTGGCTTTGGTCGAAGATTATAGACAGATCGTCCAAACTCAGGTGATCAGTGGAGCCTGAGAGTTGACTACTCAGTTGCACTAGTTCCATGGTGCTGGTGTCTGTCATTACGGGAAGCTCAACAGCCAACTGCTCGGCTAACTGTTTTAAATTGAATGCTTTGACAGCAATTTGGCCTGAAAACTGGGGTTTTTCTGATAGAATTTTTTTCGCTTTAATATCCACTTCTACGGCAATATCTTGAATTTGAAGTAAAAGTCCGGAAAAATCGGCTGTTTGTAGGTTTAAATCAGCCAAGACATCGCCATTGAGAGACAAGGCTATTTCTGGAAGAGGCAAACCTTCTCCGGTTGCTACGGTATTCAATTTCAATTGCTTTAATGTATAAAGTTGTTTGGCAACATCAGCAGTAAGATTTGTCGTCAAACTAACTTTAGTGGCCCATTGTTGACCGCTCGCTAAATTAAAGTCGAGTGCGACAGAAGTCGATTGTCCTGGCTCCAATGGATCTGTTTTTAAGTTTAAATTTTTGATCACATACTGCGCGGCATTGCTTTTATCTGACCAAGCAATATTAGCATTCGTTAATTCCACACCTGCAATAGTCAACGCAGCTAATCCCAATGCCGGTTCTGCATTAGCCGATTCTTTAACGTCGGCTTTTTGTTCTGCTGGTCCATCCAAGTCATCCCAATTTGTTTTTCCAGCTTTATTTTTTTCTAAATTAAGAGCAAGACCATCCAAAATGATAGTGTCCATTTCCAACTCTTTTTTGAGCAACGGTATCAGTTTGATACGAAGTTGGGCCCCATCTATTTTGGCAAAGTCCTTAGCATCAAAACCCGCAGCATTACTTAATGAAAGCGGGCCTAACTCTAGCGCGATCCATGGAAAAACAGATAATCTGATATCACCCTCTAGATTTAACGTTCTACCAGTGGCTTTTTCAACTTGGTCAGAAATTTGTTGTTTGTAATCGTTAGGATCCACGATGAGGGGCAGTGCAATAAGTCCGATAATCACAATGATAACAATAAAAGCGATGAATTTTAGCAGGATGCGCATAATCGAGTTTCCTTAAACTGCATTTCTAGTGACAAGTTGGACGAAGGCTATAGTGCTATATTAACTTTCTATTGTCTTTTAATTAAATGGCTCGCAGGTGAGCGAATAGTAATGTAATTTTTGCCATCCTATTGTATAGGTTTTTTCAGTATCTTTGACGCGAAATATACGATTGTTTGAATAGCCACTTTTACCAATAATCATCGTTTCTTGTTGCTGGGTTTCTTCAACAGGTGGCAAATAGAGGCATTTTTCTTCGGTTAGTTTGCCGTTTAGAGAGAGACAAATAGCACAAAGGCTTCCGAGATGTCTCTGTAAGCCAATTTCCACCGTATCGTTGTTGTCAATCCGTAACCAGCGGGTAGTGCCGAGTCTTGGTGAGAGGTCAGTTTCAGAGACACCCATACAGTCACCAATGTTCAAATTGGAGACATCTGCTCTATTGCATTTAGCCATTAGCCCGGCATGTCTTGATTGCCAATCAACCATTCTGTTGTGTGTGCTTTATTGCTGGTTGTTAGATATGCGTGAATAGCATCCAAGCCATTAGCAAGCCTGAATAGGTCTCTTTGTTGTCGGAGCTAGCCGTTGATGCTGATAACTAGCATCAAAATGCTGGATAACTTTTTTAGTAACTGAATATCTAAATTGTATGGACCTTATGGGATTGTATTTTCAGCGGCTTCGAAAATTTGTTCTATGGCAAATACTACGCCTTGTAGATTAAGTACCCGAGTCTCGATGAGCAGTCTTGTTTGTGTCTTAATTTGGTGAAGTGGCAGTGGTCATATCATCGTTACTACACTCTAGGTAAAATTCGCTCGCTAAAACAGACTCATCAGTAGCTCTTTTTTGATGATTAGAAAATGAAGCAATAGTGATCTTACCTGTCATTGTCGTCATCAACTTAGACAACCTAAAGACATCATATTTAGCCAGACTATAAGGGTCAGCGATATTCGGTAGCATAATCTAACTATAGTAAGAGTTCTGTAGCTTAGACATAATTCTTCAAAATAAACATTTAGCTGGCTAATGTTAGCCTCAGACATCGCGGGTTCTGATTTTTCTAGTTTAACGTTTTCAACATCTCGTTTGCATAGAAATGATTAGCGGGCGTCCGGTAAAGTTCGAGTAGCGCTAATCGGTTTTCAATGGTCATCGACATACGGTTTAAGGGCATTAACTTTTCTAATAATGACGCTGTAGTGATTTGATGATTATTAGAAGGTAGTGAAGCTATTTAATTTTTGAGTGGTTTAGGGTCGATGATTGTTTTAAGTTGGCTATCAGATTGTCCTGATTGACTGATCTGTCACTGGCTATAGACGAGAATCAGAGAGCAATCAAATTGTGTTCAGCGATGCCATATCAGTATTATCAATACCACAGGGCTTAATTCGAAGTGTTGTCACTTTGATATTGGCCCATTGTCATTATTATCCTCACGGATACGAACAGTCTTTATTGCATTGTCAGAGGTCTGGACAACTTCAATAACATACTGATCAATGCGTAAACTGACATTGGGTTCTGGAATACTTTCTAAATATTCAATGATTAGGCCATTAATAGTTTTGGGGCCTTGTGTTGGTAGTTGCCATTGATTACTTCGATTAATCTCACGAATATTAGCTGAGCCGTTAATTAGGTAACTACCATCTTCTTGGGGGTGAATGTCTTTATCTTCATCTATGTGGTCTGAGGTGAATTCACCGACAATCTCATGAAAAATATCTTCTAGTGTGATGAGTCCGATTAAATCACCATACTCATCAACAACGAGCCCAGTTCTACGTTTATTGCGTTGAAATTGGATCAATTGCGTATTCAAGGGCGTGCCTTCGGGTACAAAATAGGCTGCCTTTATAATTCCATTGAGTGTTTCGAGTGTTAAATTATTTTGTGCCAGTAAATGTAGGGCCTTGCGCACGTGTAAAATGCCAATTAAGTTGTCGAGACTCGTTTCATAAACCGGTAGTCGGGTATTAGCGCAGTAGGATAACTGTTTGATAACGTCAGATAGAGGAGCATTGATGTTGATTCCATCAATTTCATTACGCCTAATCATCACATCATCGACAGTTACTTTTTCCAAATCTAAAATACTGACGAGCATTCTTTTATGCCGTTTAGGAATCAGGCCGCCGGCTTCTTTGAGAGCCATTCTTAATTCTTCAGAATTGATAGCGTCAGACATTGAATCTTCGGGTTTGATGCCGAAAAGGTTCAATAATTTATTGGTAATCAGGTTAGTAAACCAAACTAAGGGGTAAAGTGTCACTAAGAGGGGCTTAAGAATGAAACTCGCAGGAAAAGCAATACGCTCTGGATAGAGAGCAGCATAAGTTTTAGGAGTCACCTCAGCAAATAGCAGAATGATTAAAGTCAGAGTGAACGTTGCGATAACGATGCCATTTTCGCCAAATAATTTAACACCAATAATCGTTGCAATGGCTGAGGCAAGAATATTAACGAAGTTGTTACCGAGTAAAATTAAACCTATTAGTCGATCCGGCCGGCTCAGCAATTGACTCGCGCGCGCGGCACCAGCGTGGCCTTCTTGTTCTAAATGACGCAAGCGATAGCGGTTTAGAGACATTAAAGCGGTTTCTGAGCTTGAGAAAAAAGCTGAAAAAATCAGCAAAATGAATAATATAAAAAATAAAAGCGTTAGGGATGTTGTTTCGAGCATAATATATTTTTAAGAGATGCCTATGACTGGGGCAGAATAAACTCCAGCACGAATTTACTGCCAAAGTATGCTAAGACTAACAATGAAAACCCGACCAAAGTCCATTTTATGGCAGTTTGGCTTCGCCAACCATGTTGCCAGCGGCCCCAAAGCAAAGTGGCAAAAACACACCAAGCAACAAGTGATAACACAGTCTTGTGGGCAAGGTGCTGAGCCATGATGTCATCAAGAAAAACAAGACCCGTAATCAACCCAACAGTTAGTAGGATAAAACCGCCACTGATTAATTGAAAAAGACTTGCTTCCATTGACTGTAAAGGGGGGAGCTGTCGCATCATACCGCCTAAGTGACGTTGTCGAATTTGGTGTTCTTGAATCGCTAAAACGATGGCTTGGACTGCTGCCAAAGTAAATAAGCTGTAGGCAGTCAATGACAGTAAAACATGCCATTCTAGAGCAGGAGTAGATAAGCCATCTAATGAGGTAGAAGGAATAGTTGACTTGACGATAAGCGTTAAGGCGACCAATGGGTAAATTACAATGCCTGGATGAGCAGCATTGCCTTTTAGACCTAACAAATGGGCAATAAAGGCCATCAACCAAGCGACAATGGTCATCGTGCTAAATAAACTGACATCCCAACCATCTACAGCGCGCATAGTGAAGAAAATATCAGTCCCATGAAGTATTAGTGCAAGCACAGTCAAAAAACCGACAGGCAATGCCAGTGAAAGTGACTTTCCATCTTGTACAAAATGACGAATCAAAGTCACACTGCAAGCAAGATAGAGTAGCAAGGCAAGAGAATTAGCAATAGCCATTTGGTCTATCCCACATCGCACAATAAAATGAAATCATAGCAACATGATAAACGATGTAATCATATTCGGGCTAATATATCAGTTATAATCAGCAATAACGTATCATTGATGAAAGTAAACGAACAACAAGGTGAACCATGTTTGATAGTTTAAGTGACCGCTTAGGAAGCACATTACAAAACCTGCGTGGCCAAGGCAGGCTAACAGAGAGCAACATCAAAGACAGCTTACGCGAAGTCCGCATGGCGTTACTTGAAGCCGATGTGGCCTTGCCCGTTGTCAAAGTCTTTATTGAGCGTGTGAAAGAGCGTGCGATGGGCCAAGATGTATTGCGAAGTCTGACGCCCGGGCAAGCATTGATTAAAGTCGTTAATGATGAATTAGTGGCAGTGATGGGTGAGGCTAATGAATCACTCAATCTCAACATGCAACCACCTGCCGTCATTTTAATGGCCGGTCTTCAAGGCGCTGGTAAAACAACCAGTGTTGCTAAATTAGCGCGATGGTTGCAAGAAAATCAGAAGAAATCGGTCATGGTTGCCAGTGCTGATGTTTATCGTCCTGCCGCTATTGAACAATTAAAAACGTTGGCAGGTGAGGTAGAAGCTAACTTCTTCCCAAGTGACATTAGCCAAGATCCTGTTGATATTGCTCAAGCAGCAGTGGCAGAAGCGAAGTTAAAATTTATTGATGTTGTCATCATCGATACGGCAGGTCGTTTAGCCATTGATGATGAAATGATGTCCGAAATTAAACGGATTCATACTGCGATCAACCCTATTGAAACCTTATTCACTGTCGACAGCATGACCGGTCAAGATGCAGCCGTGACGGCAGAAGCTTTTAATAAAGCATTGCCATTGACCGGGATTATCCTGACAAAAACTGATGGTGATGCTCGTGGTGGTGCTGCGTTATCAATTCGTCACATCACCGGCAAGCCCATCAAGTTTATGGGTGTCGGTGAAAAAACGACAGCATTAGAGGCCTTCCATCCTGACCGTGTTGTATCTCGAATTTTGGGTATGGGCGATGTGTTATCGCTGGTTGAAGAAGCCCAGCAGAAAATGGACCAAGGTGCCGCTGAAAAACTCGCCAATAAGCTCAAAAAAGGCAAAAAATTCGACTTGGATGATTTCCGCGACCAGCTTCGCCAAATGGGGAAGATGGGTGGGATTGGCTCAATGATGGATAAATTACCAGGGATTGCAAATATTCCTGCAGCTGCCAAACAACAAGTGAATGACAAAGAGTTGGGCCGGTTAGAAGCGATTATTAATTCGATGACGATTAAAGAACGTCAGCGACCAGACATCATCAAAGGATCGCGTAAAAAGCGTATTGCTGCTGGGTGTGGCATGCAGATACAAGATGTTAATCGGCTGTTAAAACAGTTTTCTCAAATGCAAAAAATGATGAAGAAAATGAGTCAAAAAGGTGGGATGGCTAAAATGATGCGAGGCTTAGGTGGTCGTTTTCCCTCTGGCGGAGGAGCACCTTTTTAAATCAAGCGCAATTTAAGCTTTTCAAACACAGGATAAGTGCGTAAAATGTTTCTGTTTTTCGATACCCGTTTAAACAGGCAGAAATATGGTCACAATCAGAATGTCACGCAGTGGTGCTAAAAAGCGTCCTTATTATAATGTTGTCGTCGCTGACTCACGTAACAAACGTGATGGTCGTTGTATCGAACGTGTTGGTTTTTTCAACCCATTGGCAGAAGGTCAAGAAGAAACATTACGTTTGGATATGGAGCGTATTACACACTGGATTAGCTTAGGCGCACAGACATCCGATCGCGTTGCTAGCTTAATCACAAAAGCGCAAAAAGCAGCATAATCTAGCATACACAAGGTAATTAGTATGGCTTCTTCCGAGGGATTTGTTTCTGTTGGGGAAATTGCCGGCGTTTTTGGAATAAAAGGATGGATGAAAGTATTTTCATACACAGACCCAAGAAAGAACATATTAAGCTATTCACCACTTTATCTTTCAGTGAAAGGTGAATGGGTAGAAGCGAAAGTGTCAAATGGACGTGTTCAAGGCAAGGGAATCATCATTGCATTAGAAAACGTAACGGATCCCGAGCAAGTTTTACCTATGATTGGCACCGCACTGGCAATAAAGAAAGACCAACTAAAGCCAACCAGCTTAGATGAATTTTATTGGTCAGATTTAACAGGTTTGAAAGTAGTTAACTTGAACAAAGAAATATTGGGCCGAGTTGACAGCATAATAGAAACAGGTGCACATGATGTGCTTGTGGTGAAAAACAAAGAACTTAAAACGCAGCGATTAATTCCTTTTGTACTGGAAGAAACCGTTCTAAAAGTTGACCTAAATAGCGGTATTATTGAAGTTGATTGGAAAAGCGATTATTGAGGTAGCAGCAGCATGCGCATTGGTGTAGTGTCATTGTTTCCTCAAATGTTTGATGCAGTAACTGACTTTGGTGTGACGGGCCGTGCAGTAAAAGATGGTTTGTTGAAGCTTAATTATTGGAATCCAAGAGATTTCACGCAGGACAAACATAGAACAGTCGATGACAGACCTTATGGAGGCGGTCCTGGTATGGTGATGAAAGTTGAGCCATTACAGAAAGCTATTCAGTCTGCAAAACAGCAGCTAGGCCCACAGACGAAGGTGATTGCATTGTCGCCTCAAGGCCGGAAATTAGATCAGCAAGGTCTGCAAGAATTGGCAACAAAAGAAGCAATGGTCTTAGTTGCCGGGCGATATGAAGGCATTGACGAGCGTCTGGTAGAGCATGAGATAGATGAGGAGTGGTCAATAGGTGACTATGTCCTTAGCGGTGGGGAACTTGCAGCAATGGTCATGGTTGATGGCATAGCCAGATTGTTACCCGGCGTGTTAGGTGATGAAGAATCAGCGCAACAAGATTCTTTTATGGCGGGTCTATTAGACCATCCGCACTACACGCGGCCAGAAAAATTAGCAGATATGACTGTGCCTAGTGTGTTGTTAGGCGGTGATCATAAGGCGATACGACAGTGGCGTCTTAAACAGTCGATAGGCCGAACGTGGTTAAGGCGACCTGACTTGTTAGCAGCGATGATACTGGATGATGAGCAGAACGCATTGTTAGAACAATTTATTGCCGAGTGGCAAGAACAACAGTAAGAATTTAGGAGTAGCACAATGAGTAATATTATTGAACAGCTAAATGCTGAACAAATGAAACAGGACATTCCTGCATTTTCTTCAGGTGATACTGTTGTTGTCAAAGTAAAAATTAAAGAAGGTGAGCGTGAGCGTGAACAAGCCTTTGAAGGCCTTGTTATTGCAAAACGTAACCGGGGTCTTCACTCAGCTTTCACAGTGCGTAAAATCTCAAACGGCGTCGGTGTTGAGCGTGTTTTCCAAACACATAGTCTAGCCATAGCCAGTATACAAGTTATCCGTCGTGGTGATGTACGTCGCGCTAAACTTTACTATCTTCGTGAATTGACAGGTAAGGCAGCACGTATTAAAGAAAAATTGTCTTAATTCTGACCTGCATCCATTAGGGTGCATTCAGGAAAAGAGAAAGGGCATTACTGTTAGCAGTAACGCCCTTTTTTTGTGGCAGCAATTTCAGCGGGCTTTCGGTATGATGCAGTGATGACAAAGTCTAATAAAATATGGATTTCCTTACCAAATGGGCCTATTAAGCAATTGTTGTTAACGATTGTAGAAGATCAGTTACAAAGTATTAATATGGACTTTGAGCGTAATGTTGCAGCACACTCTTCTAAGACAATACCTTCGAAGTTCATTGATATTGCAGAACAACTATGTCGATATAGTGAGCGAGCTCATAATTCTTGGACTATTGATTTACCTGAGTCAGGAACGCAGTTCCAACGGCGCGTTTGGCAATACTTACAGACCATTCCATTAGGTACCACTCAGACCTATGGGGCAGTAGCAACAGCACTCAAGAGTTCTGCCAGAGCAGTCGGGAATGCCTGCCGTGCCAATCCATTTTTGTTGGTTG
>JBLIIN010000019.1:0-14731 GCA_047635075.1 Methylophagaceae bacterium
TGGTAAAACCAAACCTTATTTTCTTATAAAAACTAGAATCCTACCCTCGGGTGTATGAGCAGGTAATACTAATACTACTGATAGCATTTAGCCCCCACCCCCCTATACAGTTGGGATTGGGTGGTATTTACCTTTCACAATTCTTTCACACTCAATGGAAAATAACGAGTACACTCATCTGTAATCTTTCGTAGAGATGCTAAGTATTTTAGTCTACAAGAATAGCTGAAAAGGGTTGGCGCTAAGCAGGTTTGGGGAGCCACTGCGAAGAGTAAATGGTGCGCCTGACAGGAATCGAACCTGTGACCCCCAGTTTCGGAAACTGGTACTCTATCCAACTGAGCTACAGGCGCATGATGATGGTTTTTCAGGAGTTGATTATACGTACAGATTTAGTATGCTACTAGCGATAGTAAGATTTAACTTACTATCGCTAGTTCAAAGTGGTCAAGAAAGTGTTTGAAATAGAGATGTACTAGTGAGACTGAGGTGCGATTGACTTGAGTTTCCAGATGTCTTTGTTATATTCGGCCATAGTTCGATCAGTTGAAAATTTACCACTGTGGGCACTGTTCAAAATACTCATCGTATTCCATCGTTTTTTGTCTTGGTAACATTCGGCAGCTAGCTCTTGTGCTTTAATAAAACCAGCAAAGTCAGCAATGGTCATCCATGGGTCATTTGGGCTGGTGAAGGCGTTAATAACATTGTCGAAGCGATGGGGTTCATTTTGGTTAAAAAAGCCATCTTTTAGTAAAGACACAACCCGTTTTAAAGCCGGATCTTGTTCAATCAGCAGATTTGGGTTGTAATTCTGGCGGTGTGTGGAGACTTCCTTTTCTGTCAAACCAAATAAGAAGAAATTGTCATCACCTACTTCTTCCCTTATTTCAATATTGGCACCGTCTAGTGTCCCGATAGTGACAGCACCATTCATCATGAACTTCATATTGCCGGTACCTGAGGCTTCTTTACCTGCGGTTGAGATTTGCTCTGACAAGTCTGCCGCTGGGGAAATAACTTCCATCGTTGAGACTTGATAATTGGGTAGGAAGACAACTTTTAACCAGTCTCCTATCTCAGGGTCATTGTTGATGGTATCTGCTACATTGTTAATGAGTTTTATAATGTCTTTAGCCATCACATAACCAGGCGCTGCTTTTCCCCCGAATAACACGCAGCGTTTAACAAGGCCTGTGGTGTCATTGCGTTTGATGCGGTCATAGAGGTGAATGACGTGGAGCACGTTTAATAGTTGGCGTTTGTACTCGTGGATTCTTTTGACTTGAACATCAAAAAGGGCGTCAGTTGAGACGGTGACACCACAACTCTCTTTAATCAAATCCGCTAGACGTTGCTTATTGGCTGTTTTTGTTGCTTGCCATTTTGCTTGAAATTCGGGGTCAGTTGCATAAGGTTTAAGTTTTTCGAGTTGATCAAGCTGAGTAACCCATCCATCTCCGATGGTTTCACTGATTAATGTCGCGAGTTTGGGATTCGACCAAGCCAACCATCGCCGTTGAGTTACACCATTGGTCTTGTTGTTAAATTTATGCGGCCATAGTTGGAAGAAATCGTTAAATAAGCCTTTTTGTAATAGTTCTGAGTGAAGTGCGGCAACACCATTAACAGAGAAGCTACCGACAATGGCAAGGTGAGCCATCCTGACTTGTTGTTGGCCGTCTTCTTCAATGATAGATAATCGAATCAGTCGTTGTTTGTCACCAGGCCATTTTTTCGCAACTTCGTTTAGGAAGCGGGCATTAATTTCATAGATTATTTCTAGCACTCGGGGTAACAAGCGCGCAAACATATGGACAGGCCAGCGTTCCAAAGCTTCTGGTAATAGAGTGTGGTTGGTGTAAGCCATGGTGTTGGTGGTGATTTCCCAGGCTTGGTCCCAACTTAGTCGATGTTGGTCCATCAACAACCGCATTAGTTCTGCTACAGCAACGGTTGGGTGAGTGTCGTTTAGTTGGAAGCAGTTTTTGTCAGCAAAGTGTTTGAACTTTTGGCCGTGGTTGGTGACCCACACGTTTAAGATATCTTGGAGACTGGCGGAGGCGAGAAAGTATTGCTGGCGTAAACGTAATTCTTTACCATTTTCGCTAGCATCGTTGGGATATAAGACCATGCTGATGTTTTCTGCTGCATTTTTTGCTGCGACGGCCTCGGTGTAAGAGCCGGCATTAAAGTCTTCTAAATTAAATTCATCGGTAGCTGATGCTTGCCATAAGCGGAGTTTATTGACGGTGCCATTTTGATAGCCAGGGATAGGCAGGTCATAAGGGACAGCCAATACATCGTTTGTGTCGACCCAGTGGACGTGCGTTTGTCCTTTTTCATCCTGGCGGTACTCAGTGTGACCGCCAAAAGGAATTCGTTGGGTAAACTCAGGACGTTCTAATTCCCAAGGGTTGCCATCGCGTAGCCAATGGTCAGGCATCTCAACTTGATTGCCTTGCTCGATACTTTGCTGGAACATGCCATATTCATAGCGAATACCATAGCCTGTCACAGGGAGTTGTAATGTTGCGCAGCTATCTATGAAACAAGCGGCAAGACGTCCGAGGCCACCATTGCCGAGCCCAGCGTCATGCTCAAATGTCGTTAGCTCCTCAAAATCTAAGCCGAGATCATGCATGGCACGTTTGGTATTTTCTTCTAACCCTAAGTTTAAAGCGGCATTACCCATTGCACGGCCCATTAAGAATTCCATTGAGAGATAATAGGCTTGTTTACATTGTGTGTCTGTGTAGGTTTGTTGAGTGTACTTCATCCGCTCAAACAGGCGATCACGCAAAGTGAAAGCCAGCGAAGAATAAAGGTAATGTCCTGATGCTCGGCTTTTCTCCTGGCCGAGATGATTACCATAATAGTTCTTGAAATCCCGTTCAAGTGATTGGATATCCATGCCCAACTTTGGAATGTTATGTAATTCTGTGTTTTGTGTTAGTGAATTGACGTAACGAGTTGTCATAGTAAAGAGACCTTAAAATAGACCAAGTTGCTGGCTTTGTTTGATAGCGTAAAGTTCTGGCTAGAGGACGACGTTGTCTGAGCAAGATAGGTTAAGTAAATCTAATTATAGCACTATCAACATTGATGCTAATTTAATGAGGTAACGTAAAGTGTGACACTTGTTGTTGTTTAACTATTTTCCTGAGGGATAGAAAACCAATGATCTAATTGCTCAATGGCTTGTTCCTTGCCTTGTTGATTGTGAGATGAGAACAGTTGTGCCCCAGCGCTAAGCTGCTGGTTTTTGAGTTCGTTAGCGACTTGAAGTAACATTGATTTTGCGGCTCCACTTTTGAATTTATCCGACTTTGTCAGCAAGATGTGGACAGGGAGTTTGGCATTATTGGCCCATTTTATCATTTGCAAGTCGAACTCTTTGAGTGGATGTCGAATATCCATCATTAACATAAGCCCTTTGAGGGCTTGACGAGTTTCAAGATATTTCCCAAGAGTTTGTTGCCACCGGATTTTAATTTTTTCTGGGACCTTGGCATAGCCATAACCGGGTAGATCAACAAGACTGTTGACGTCGTCGATGTTGAAAAAGTTAATCATCTGAGTCCGCCCCGGGGTTTTACTAATTCGGGCTAAAGATTTTTGTTCTGTGATGGTATTGATGGCGCTGGACTTTCCTGCATTTGAGCGGCCGGCGAAAGCCACTTCAATGCCGTGGTCAACAGGGAGTTCTGATAATTGAGTGGCGCTGATAGTGTAGTGCGCTTGGCGGTATGGGTTAGCCATGAAAAAACCTTTTATTATTTTACTTTTACTTATTTTACACTGTACTGGCTTTTCCCTGCTTTTAAATAAATCATATTGTTGACTAATTGACTGTGGTTAGGCCAAGAGTGGTGCCTTTATTGGGTGCACAAACCGCCTAATCAGGTTAGAATATGTGATAAATCTATACTAGCGTTGATTATGTGGAAGACACAATGAAAAAATGGTGGAAAGCAATCGTCGCTAGCCTTGCTGCTATTGCACTACCCGTAATGGCGGCCGGAAGTATAGATGCAGGGAAAGCAAAGGCTGGTACTTGCATTGAGTGTCATGGGGTGGGCGGTAACAGCACTCAGCCCATGTTTCCTAAGTTAGCAGGCCAAGGAGAAGGATATCTTTTTAAGCAATTAATGGATTTCGCATCGGGTGGCAGAGAAGGGCCTTTCATGTCCGGTATCGTGCAAGATTTGGATAAGGAAGATATGGCTGACTTAGCGGCTTATTTTGCTTCGACAACGCACACGCGGGGCGCGACATCAGATATATTATTAGCAGAAGGCCAAAAGTTATACCGTGGTGGTAATAAAGAAACAGGTGTACCCGCTTGTATGGCTTGCCATGGTCCTAGTGGAGGAGGTATACCAGCAGCTAAGTGGCCATCGTTGTCAGGTCAGCATATTGCCTATACAGAAACACAGTTGACAGATTTCGCGAATGGCATTCGACACAATGACATCAACGGAATGATGCAAGATATAGCTGCAAAAATGTCTGAAAATGAGCGGAAATCTGTTAGCGCATACATTTCTGGTTTGCACTAGCCATCTTTTTAAATAAAGATCGTGCAACTTTAATGGGTCAGATCTTTTCTATTTAATCAAGTCATTCGATTTCCAACTGGTTTTACATCATTTATGTCTGAAGTCAACGTTCGATCTAAACCTCGCCAGCCTTTTACACGGCGGTTACTTGCATTGCTGAGTTCGATGGATCTTGCCATTACACTATTATTGGTGTTGGCCGTTGCGTCCATAATTGGCACAGTCTTGCAACAAAACCAGCCTTATGCTGATTATATAATTAGGTTTGGTCCTTTCTGGTTTGAAGTCTTTGAAACTGCCGGGCTGTATGATGTCTACAGCGCGTTATGGTTTTTGGTTATTTTGACGTTGTTGGTTATTTCCACGACGGTTTGTGTGACGCGTAATGCACCCACGATGATGAAAGAGATGTGGCAGTTACGGACGAATATTCGAGAAAAATCATTGCGAGTTATGCATCACAACGACCAGTGGTCTGTTTCATTAGAACAAGAACAAACCGCCGAGCGTCTTCAAGCTGGTTTCTCAGAGGCAGGTTTCCGGGTGAGACAAACTGAGAAAAAAGAAGGTCTGTTGTTGTCAGGAATGAAAGGTGCCTTAAACCGCTTGGGCTATTTATTTACCCATATTGCGATTGTTGTTATTTGTGTTGGGGGGTTGCTAGACAGCAACTTACGCATTAAATTTGCTGAGTGGCGAGGGGATTTGAAAGTTGAAACCCGCGACTTAGCCTCGAATGATGTTCCTCAAAAGAGTCGCTTGCCTATCGGAAACCAGGCCTTTAAAGGCAGCATTCAAATACCCGAAGGACGTGTTGCAAATGTGGTTTTTTTACCACTGAGAGATGGCTATCTGGTTCAGGAATTACCGTTCACATTGAAAGTGGACGATTTTAGAATTGAACACTACAAGACCGGGCAACCAAAGTCTTTCGAAACAGATTTAGTGCTATTTGACGATGATTTATCAGAGCCAATAAGAACAACAATTTCTGTTAATCATCCTTTAATTCACAAAGGTTACGCTATTTACCAGTCAAGCTTTGCTGACGGTGGTTCAGGGTTAACGATGGAAGCTTGGCCTTTAGATGAGCGAGCAGGGGTAGCACCAGAAAAATTTGAAGGTAAGGTATTTGAAAAGCAACAAATGACTTGGGGCGACAAACAGCTTCGTTTAGAGCTGGACTCATTTAGGCCTTTTAATATTAACCCTGACCCGACTGAAGAAGACCCGAAAAATGTACGTAACTTTGGCCCCAGTTTCGGCTTTAAGCTCCGTTCGCCAACAGGTGAAGCCAAAGAGTATGTGAATTATATGGCTCCCGTGATGCGTGAGGGGCGAGCATTTTTCTTAAGTGGTGTACGCGATAGTGTTGCTGAAGACTTTGGTTACTTATATCTTCCTATGGATAGGCAAGGGAGTTTGAAAGAGTTTAACCAATACTTAAAACGTTTGCGTGATACCGAAGCGATTGAAATGGTTGCGGAACAGATGACATTGGAGACATTGGCTCAGATGACTGATGCCGATAGTTTGCCACTTCAGACAAGTTTACAAGACACATTACAAACTTTAGTCGCAATGTTTATCCGTGGCGGTTTTACAGAAGTTAATAATTTCATTGAGACTTCTTTACCAGAAGGGCAGCGCGAGAAGTTAGGGCCAGCTTATTTGAGTATGTTGCGCGAAATGTTAGCGAGATTATATTTCATGGATAAAGATCAGTCCAAGCCTGTGACTGAAGCTGAATTGTTATTTTTACAAGATGCTGCCGATGCGATTGGTAGCTTATCTCGCTATGGGTCACCCGTTTATTTATCGTTGGTCAATTACGACCATGTAGAAGCGAGCGGCCTGCAAATTGCCAAGTCACCCGGTAAAGCGACGGTCTATATAGGGTGCGCGCTACTTATTATTGGCGTGTTCATTCTGTTTTATTTACCTCAGATTCGTTTTTGGGCTTTGATTAAACAAAATAATGATGAAAGTGAGATAATCCTTGCCGGAATGAGTAATCGTAATCCACGTGATTTTGATATGCTTTTTGACCAGATAAGAGAAAAGCTGAGATTGGCGACGGGGAACTCTAATTCAAAATGATGTTCTTAATAGTTAACAACAGCTAAGTCCAAAAGAGATGATATGACAACAACAATACTAAATAAAGATAGTAGCCCAACCGCGATTCGATGGTCTTGGTGGTTATCGATGATGTTGGCTGCCATTTTCTTGTTTTCAATGTACAGCCAAAAGTTTGATGTTTATGAAATTGGTATTGTCCTGTTTGCTGCTACTTCTCTTGGATTGTTAGGTCAGAATTGGGCCGGGTTTAGGGTCCATTTAGCCGCAGTGGCTGGTTTGAGTTTGATTGGTATACAATTATACGGTGATAATTTAGCGGCAGCTGAGAGCAACTTTTTCTTGAGTTATCTATTGGCAAGTCAGTCTGCAATTATGTGGATGAGTGCTTTGTACGTCATGGCTACTGCGGCTTATTTTATCGGTTTTTTTGCACGTAAACCCTTTGTCGAGAAAGTGGGGTCAGCGTTGACTTGGTCTGCTACAACGATGGGTGTGGTTGGTTTGATGGTTCGCTGGCGTGAATCGTATTTGATGGGTGATGATATTGGTTATGTCCCTGTCAGTAATCTGTATGAAGTCTTTATATTATTCTCGGTGATCACGGCTTTACTATATTTATTTTATGAACGTCGTTTTAGGACACGCGCGCTGGGTGGTTTTGTGCTGCTAGTAATTAGTGCAGCAGTCGCCTTTTTACTCTGGTATGCCTTTGACCGCGGTGCTGCTGATATTCAGCCTTTAGTACCTGCATTGCAGAGTTATTGGATGAAAATCCATGTGCCTGCTAATTTCGTGGGTTATGGTGCATTTTCAATGGCTGCCATGATTGGTGTTGCCTACATGTTGACGTCTTGGGCACGTGATAATAAGTCACAAGGGGTCCTAGCAACAGCGATGCCTGAACTCATTGTTATTGAAGATTTAATGTATAAAACCATTGCCTTGGGCTTTGCATTCTTTACGGTCGCAACTGTACTTGGGGCCTTGTGGGCGGCTGAAGCTTGGGGTGGTTATTGGTCATGGGATCCAAAAGAAACATGGGCGTTGATTGTCTGGCTCAATTACGCTGCCTGGTTACACATGCGGATGATAAAAGGTTGGCATGGCCGTCCGATGGCATGGTGGGCTATTATTGGTTTGTTTGTCACATTGTTTGCTTTCCTGGGTGTAAATATGTTTCTAGGCGGTTTACACTCATACGGTGAGTTATAAGTTAATGAAGGGATTTTCAAATGAATAGAGTGATCAAGACGCTAATGGTATTGTCTTTAAGTTTGGCATCTTTAGGTGCGATGGCATTACCACTAGCTTTTGTTGAGGGTGAGCATTATAAATTGACGACACAAAGGCTTACGGTGATTGATAAATCTGTTGATGAAGTGGTTGAGTTGTTTATGTATACCTGTCCACATTGTTATTATCTTGAGCCTGAAGTGGAAGATTGGTTAAGAGCGACAGAGGATGACGATAAGATCAACTTTACACAGATTCCAGCGGTCTTTGGTCCAAATCAAATTCCTCTGGCAACTGCTTTTTATGCTGCAGAAGCACTAGGATTATCTGAGCAGTTACATCCCTTACTATTCGAAGCTATTCATGAAGATGGTATAAAGTTATCTTCAGAAAAAGCAATACTTGATTATGTGGCGCTGCAAGAAGTTGATCGTGCCAGTTTTGAAAAGATGATGGGCTCATTTGGCGTTAAAGCCAACGTTAGAAAAGCGCAGGCGCTCACAACAATGTCAGGTATCGGTGGCGTTCCTGCCTTTGTCGTGAATGGCCGATACCATACTAGTGGCCCAATGGCGGGTAGTATTGAAGCCATTTTTGAGGTCGTTGACTTTTTGGCTGAACAGTCTGAACCGTAACTTAAATGTTCATAACTCTGCTGATGTACAGCATCTGACTCAATTTTACTTACCCTGATAGACAGCGGTTTCTACCGGCCTGTTTGCTTTATACAATGCTTGATCAGCCCGTTTAAACACATCAGAAATAGTATCGTCATGTTGGAAAGTGGCAAAACTCGGCGAAGTACTAATAGAAACGGCAATGGCTTCATAATGAAATTTTGACTGTGCAATTTTTTCACGGATTTTGTCTGCTAGGCCCAAGGCTTTTCCGAGATATCTTTCCGGGGAAACACCCATAAACTCTTTACCACCATATCTTGCAACAAAATCAGCTTCACGGGTCTGTGATAAGAAAACTTGAGCGAGGGTTTTGAGCACTTTATCGCCAGCAGCATGATTATAATGGTCATTAACTTTTTTGAAAAAAATCGATATCCCACAGAATAAGACTAAGTGGTTTTTTATAACGTTGCCAGCGACTATATTCTATGTCTAATACCTCGTAAGTGTTTGCCTGTTCCAGATACCTGTAAGCGGGTCTTAGGGGCTTGGTCACCTGATCGCATGGCTAATTAACGTAATTCAATACTCTCTTGTTCCATCAAATGAAGGCGTTGTTTTAGCCTCTGTATTTGATTTTGTGATTGCTCGAACTGTGTTTGATCAGATTGTCGATAAGAGTCAAATTTTTCATTGAGGAAGTGGACTTTCTGATTCACTGTTAACTTTAATTGCTCTAAGTCATTCGCAGATTCAACTTGGACTATAATGCTTTTGAGCTCTTCTTCTAATGCTTGACCGATATAGTTTCGTTCTTGGAAAGCCTTAATTTCTTCATCGGTGCCGATGTGAATTTGTTCGTCAAGTTCGTTTAATCTGGCACTTAACGATTTGAGGAAGGTTTGATATTCTCTTTTCGCTGCCAAGGCCAAGCGACGGAAGCCAAATCGTAACAGGATGTCGAGCTGCTCACGTTCTTTTAGTTCGGAAATCGTCTTGTAACACTCTTTTCCCCATTGGTTGAGTTGTATCATTGTCCATTATTAAACCTATTTAATTATAAGGCGGAGGGTGAGTACCCTCCTTGCGGATTGATATCCTCTTGCGGGACGACTGGCTGAGTACCATAATCTCTATCGTACAATAATATATCGTAGTAGCGGCGAATATTTTCAATATAGCGAACGGGTTCGTTTCCTCTAGCATAGCCGTGTCGTGTTTTGCTATACCATTTCTTTTTACTTAGTAGCGGTAAATTTTGTTTTATATCTGGCCATGAGTCTGGGTCTTGATTATTTTGTTGGGTAATGACTCTGGTGTCCTCGATATGTCCCAAACCAATATTATATGATGCTAAAGCAATCCAAGTTTTATCCGGTTCGAGAATGCGCTCCGGTAGACGGTTTTTGATTGAAGTCAGGTAGCCGGCACCGGCAAAAATGCTTTGTTTAGGATCGGTACGATCATCAATTTTCATTTGTTTAGCAGTGCTATTTGTGATCATCATTAAACCTCTGACGCCGGTATGTGATATTGCTTGAGGATCCCAATGTGATTCTTGATATGACATGGCGGCAAGCAGACGCCAGTCCATGTTAAATTTAGCAGCGGCTTTTTCAAATAAAGGTTGATAAGTGGGAAGGCGTGTGATGATTTTTCGATAGAATGCCCGAGTATCAACATAATCAAAGCGCCTTATGTGGCCATAGTATTTCTCGATCAGCCTATCAAGTTCACCCGTGGTGGAGAGGGTATCGAAGAATTGTTGAACTTCATTATACAAACTATCATCTTTAGAAAGGGTTAAAGCCCATGCCAGTGGTTGGGGTTCAGAGATATCAAAGGCTACACGCAGTTCAGGAAAGAAGTTTTGTTGGGCTGCAATTTCATTGGAATCTGCGACAGTATAATCAATCACTTCGAGCTGAACTAATTCAAGTAGGTGACTACTATCAAGTCGTGAGTTTTCAACCCATTGTAATTCAGGGATCTCTATTTGGTGTTGCTTAAGCTGCTCGACATGGCTACTGCTAGCGACAACTTCGAGCAGTTTGCCAGCTAAAACCGGTATATTTTTGGGTCGACGATTACCTCGGCGGTAAATGAGTTGTTGTGTGACTTCTTGGTATACAGGGCCAAACCGAAGAGATTTTTCCCGTTCAGGGGTAATAGTCAGTCCTGCAGCTGCGAGGTCGGCATAACCTCGTTCGAGCAGATGTAACATATCACCTAAGTTATCAGGCACGATGATGTTAAGTTTGACGCCGAGGTGCTGTGCAAATAGCTCAGCTAATTCGTATTCCAGGCCCACTAAGTCATCGCCTTTTTGATAATAGCTGGTAGGACTGTAGCGACTTAGGATTTTGATCTCATCTCGTTGTTGTATTTGCTCAAGCTGAGATTCACTTTTACTACATGAGGTGAGTAAAGTTAAACTGGATAGTAGCAAAATAAAGCGAAATTTCAATGAAATAACCTTAAATGAAGATAGTTTTGATTCTCGCATTATGTGGGTAATGTTCACAGGATTAATTACGTCCTTTATTAACGACGTGCCTTGAAGAATTGGCGTAATAAGTGACTGCTTTCCTCAGCAAGTAACCCCTGTTCACACTGCACATGGTGATTGAGACGTTTGTCATCAAGTACGTGAAAGCAGCTACCAGCAGCGCCAGCTTTAGGTTCCATGGCAGCATATATTAGTCGCTCTATACGACTGTGGATAATCGCTCCAGCACACATTAGACAGGGTTCTAATGTGACATAGAGTGTTGTATTAGGCAGGCGGTAATTATTAATGTTTATGCTGGCAGATCGGATAGCTTGAATTTCAGCATGTGCCGTTGGGTCATGAGTAGAAATGGGCTGGTTCCAGCCCTCACCGATGAGTGCGTCATTTTGAATGATGACCGCCCCTACGGGAACCTCACCTTGTTGTTGCGCTTTTTCTGCCAGCGACAATGCATATTGCATCCATTTTGTATCGTTAAGGGTCATGAATGACGATATGACGTTTAATGAGGTTTGCTAACCTTGTGCTAGCGCCTTGGCTGGCGGCAATCAGCATCAAACCTGCTTCCGCCATGTGAGATCGTTGGTCGGCACTGTCTAATAAATGGATGACGTTATTTGCAAGTTCAGTCACATCATTCACTTCAATTGCAGCTTTGGCTTGAATAAATTGACGTGTGATTTCATTAAAGTTAAAGAAGTGGGGGCCCACAATGATGGCTCTGCCTAAGGCGGCAGGTTCGAGGATATTATGTCCACCATGCGGTACTAAGCTACCACCGACAAAGGCAACGTCGCATGTCGCATAAAATAAAGGGAGCTCTCCCATAGTGTCTATGACTAAGACTTGAATATCGGATGAACAAGGTAAATATTCACTGCGACGAAGAGTTTTAAAACCCGCTTTGTGTGTGAGTGCTGTCACGCGGTCAAAGCGTTCAGGGTGACGGGGTACGATAATGAGTAATAAGTTGGGGAATTTAGCCCTAATTTTCTTTGATGCGTGCAGAATAATTTCTTCTTCACCTTCGTGGGTACTCGCTGCGATCCAAACTGGTCGAGTATTATCCCACATCATACGCATTGCACTAGCTTGCTCAACAAGACTTGCAGGCAAGTTGATTTCGTATTTGAGATTACCGATAGCGTGAACATCCGTGATATCAGCACCGAGTAGGTGAAAGTTATCTCGGTCATGTTGGCTTTGTGCAGCAATGAAGCGCAGGCTGTTGAGTACCATTTTAATTAGCTTGGGAAAACGGGAGTAGCCCCTTGCCGAACGATCTGACATTCGGGCATTAGCCAGCACAAGGGGAATATTATTTTGCTTGCAAGTTAATAACAAATTGGGCCAGATTTCAGTTTCCATAACGACGCCGAAAACGGGGCGGTTGTTCTTCAAAAAACGTTTTATGGCAAAAGGTAAGTCATAAGGTAGGTAGCAATGGGCGAGGGTATCTGAAAATAAGAGTTTGACACGTTCGCTACCTGTGGGTGTCATTGTTGTGATTAAAAGTTGGTGTTTTGGATAGGCTATTTGCAAACTGGTTACCAAAGGCCTGCTAGCCTCTACCTCTCCTACTGAAACGGCATGTATCCAGATGACAGGAGCGGGGCTGACCAGATCAGGACTTTTTCCAAAGCGTTCAGGCCAGCGCTGCCAGTAAGCAGGAGTTCGATTGCCGCGCCAAATTAGCCTTAAAATGACTAAGGGCAAGCAAATATAAAACAAGGTGGTATAAAGTAATTTCAAGTGCGTGTCTTTTTGTTCGTTTATTAAGCGGTAAGCCAGCGAGAATGATAGCATAGGGACTAGATTTCTTAACGATTGGTCACCATGGAATTTTTTCAAAAGCAGTTTTTACATCCTCGTTTCTGGCCAAGTTGGCTTGGTTTGGGTTTGATGCGCTTATCGGTCTACTTGCCGGTGCGGTTGCAAATGTTGTCAGGCCGTTTAATTGCATGGCTTACCACTCCACTGACATCGGATAGGAGAAAGGTCTCAAAACGCAATATTGAGCTCTGTTTTCCTGAGATGACTGAGCAGGAGCAAACTGATTTAGTCGACGAAAATATGCGCACGATGGGGATGTTGTTGATTGAAACAGCGTTAAGTTGGTGGGCAAGCGATCGGAGCCTTGAAAAGCGAGTGCGCTATGAGGGTTTAGAACACATTGAAGCGGGTCTGGCCAAAGGTAGGGGGGTTATTTTGTTAACCGGCCATTTTACGAGTATGGAGTTGGGTGGCCGACTAATCATGCTGAAAAAGCCGTGCTATGTCATGTTTAGGCAATTAAAAAACCCATTATTTAATGCTGTGATGGTGCAGTTACGTACCCACCATAGTGAAGGGGTCGTGCTTCAAGAAGAGCCTCGCGCTATGATACGCGCCTTAAGAAAGAACAAGATTGTTTGGTATGCACCTGACCAAGATTATGGTCGGAAATTGAGTATATTTGCTAAGTTTTTTGGTGTGACTGCTGCAACCGTTCCAGCCACGGCGCGTATGGCTAAGATAAGTGGTGCGGCGGTGGTGCTTTTCGTACCAAGACGCCAGTCAGATGGGAGCTATACTCTGACCTTAAGTCCTGCGTTAGAAGACTTTCCAACCGGGGGTGATGTGGATGATGCGCAGAGGATTAATGATCTGATAGAGAAGGAGGTTCGAGTCTCTCCTGAACAGTACTACTGGGTACATCGTCGATTCAAGACGCAACCGGAAGGTAAGAAAGGTTCTCTTTATAAACCGTAAGTAATGTTATGGTTTTAAGCTACATCATTGATTAAATAACAGATAAAAAAAAGCCATCCGAAGATGGCTTTTTTTGTGATTCGACGTTTAACGTTTTGAGAACTGTGGACGCTTACGTGCTTTGTGTAAACCAATCTTCTTACGTTCAACGGCACGAGCATCACGAGTGATGAAGCCTGCTTTACGAAGGTCAGACTTTAATTCACTGTTATATTCAACCAGTGCGCGGCTGATGCCATGTCGAATTGCGCCAGCTTGACCATTGTTACCACCACCGCGAACGGTAATTTTGAGGTCAAAATTAGTTAACATATCGACTAACTCAAGTGGTTGGCGAACTACCATGCGTGATGTTTCGCGTCCAAAGTAATCCTCAAGTGTGCGAGTATTAATAGTGATGTTGCCTGTACCGGGTTTGATAAAGACGCGTGCTGTTGAACTTTTGCGTCGACCGGTTGCGTAATATTGCTCTGCCATAATGATATCCGTTTAGATTTCCAGCACTTTAGGCTGTTGGGCTGTGTGTGGGTGTGCTTCGCCAGCATAAACTTTCAATTTACTGAACATGGTACGACCCATAGAATTCTTAGGCAACATGCCTTTAACCGCAGATTTGATAACGCGATCAGGTGCTTTATCAAGTTGCTTCTCTAATGTGATAGATTTGATGCCACCCACGTAACCCGTGTGGTGATAGTAAATTTTATCTTTCAATTTATTACCAGAAACACGTAGTTTCTCTGCGTTGATGACAACGATGTAATCGCCAGTATCAACGTGTGGTGTATAAATGGTCTTATGCTTTCCACGCAGACGACGAGCGAT
The DNA here is from genome assembly GCA_047635075.1 of Methylophagaceae bacterium. Taxonomy (GTDB): domain Bacteria; phylum Pseudomonadota; class Gammaproteobacteria; order Nitrosococcales; family Methylophagaceae. The sequence continues at coordinate 14,586 of JBLIIN010000019.1, forward strand.
TTCAGAAGCCATACGGCCCAATGTTTTGCCGTCAGCATCGACTACGAACCAGTCGCGGCGTACTTCAGCAGGTTTTGCACTTAGTGTTGTTGTTTTCATTCCGCGATTGGCTCCAAAAAAATTACGCAGGCGGTCAAATTAAGAGG
>JBLIIN010000020.1:0-14705 GCA_047635075.1 Methylophagaceae bacterium
GATTACTCAAGTCACATGGGTTTGCTGGCAGTATGAGTAAAAAAGGATGTTGCTGGGACAATGCTGTTGCCGAAAGCTTCTTCGGTAGCTTGAAGCAAGAGCGAGTTCATTGGCGTAATTATGAAACTTGTAATGGTCAAGTATTTTTGGAAGGTTATTAGGCCACATTACACAATATTCTTCTTTTCTGAGCTGGGGCAATATAATCGATAGTGGAATTCAGTCTTTTATTATTATAATAAGTCACAGCGCCTACTATCGAATCATGATTAATGAAGCTCAAACCATTCAAATATTCACTTTTTAAACTTCTAAAAAAACGCTCTTGTACTGTATTGTCCCAACAGTTTCCTCTTCGGCTCATGCTTTGAGTTATTCCATGCAGTAATAAACAGTTTTTAAATAAATTCGCACTGTATTGTACTCCTTGATCTGAATGGAACATGAGTTTTCGTGTATCTGGCTGAGCAAATACAATTGCATTAATAAGTAAAGTGATCATAAGTGAATGTTATTGATGGGGGAATAATGCGCTTTATAAGGAGCTTACGTTCTTTAGAAGCTTGAAGACGGAAAGACTGTAAGCGTATAGCTAGAGGCAGGTGCCGTTAGCTATACGCTTACGAAAGACTTAACAATATCACTTTTATAAATTACGCCTCAGTGGTTGATGAAGTTGAAAGTTATATCAGGTTTTATAATTACAAACGCAGGTATTCAAGTCTTGGGTATATGACGCCCAACCAGAAATATAATAAATTGAAAAAAGTGGCTTAAAATTTTTCCTGTTTTAGTTGACCATTATAAATGACCAAAGGCATGTTAACTGGATTGTGCTAAAAAGCCCGACTAGGTCACACTGCATTACGATGTGCATTGTAATGCAATAAAATCTCTTCATTAGTAAATGGTTTCGACAGAAATCCGGTAATTAAGCCTTCTTCAATCGCATTGCAGATGATCGGGTCATTGGGATAATGATAGCCTGAGATCATTATGATTTTTGGCTTATGATGAGCTAATGTATTGGCAAAGCGGGCGACATCTAAACCATCCATGTCAGGCATCTTAGCATCCAGAAACATCAAGGAGTAACTCCCTTCTGACAACTTTCTACAGGCTTCCTCACCGCTCGAAGCAGTTACAACGGATTGGCCTTGTGATTTCAATATATGCGAGATCGCCCAACACATATCTTCCTCATCATCGATGACAAGAATGCAATTTTTCATGCTATATGAGTAATAATGGCAGGTTAATAATAATAGAAGATCCTTTTCCTGGCGAGCTCTCCGCTCGAATAGAGCCAAGATGCTGTTGAATAATCCTATAGCAAATCGATAAACCTAGGCCTGTTCCATGGCCCGTTGGTGTATTGGTATGAAACGGATCGAATATCTTATCAATATCGCCCACAGGAATTCCAATTCCTGTATCGATAAATTGTACCTCCACACTGTCTGATAAGCATTCTATTGTGACCGACACCGAACCACCCGAGGGCATGGCATTAAAGGCATTGAGAAGGATGTTCATAAACACTTGTTGCAATAAACCCACCACCCCAGTCACCAAAATTATGTCTGGACTTTGCATTAGTGTAATTTTAATTTTTTGAACCTTGGCCTGATTGGCCACTAAGGCAATGGTATCTTCTAGAGCCTCAGACAACACAATCTCAGTCATATTGACATCCATCGATGAGCCAGCGAAAGCCATTAGGTTTTCTATGATTGTCGAAGCTTTGTTAATGTTGGTTTGAATTTTCATGGAACATTGCTTGCGAAATTCTAAGTCCACATCGTCTGATAGTAGAAATTGAGCCGCTGATGAACACACAGCCAAGGGATTACGAATTTCATGAGCAATGCCTCCAGCCATAATTCCTAAGGCACTCAATTTCTGCGACTGACGTAACTGTAACTCGAGCTTACGTCGCTCTGCTAAATCACGACCTACAATCACAGCGCCGATTGTGGCCCCATAGATATCCTTCATGGGTGAAAATACCCAAGAGATAAGAATACCAGTATTATTATTAATGGCAGGCGTTAATAAACAAAATTCGATGGTGTGGGAATCGCTCACTCTCCTTAAATCACTTACATATAAAAGTGATTCTTCAATAATAGTCTTTTTACCGGGTTCACAATATTCATGGAATAACTGTGATTGGACTTCATCTGCGCTTAGCCCTGAAAACTCCACCGCAGCTGAATTCCAAGTTAGTATACGCCCGTCCATATCTATCGACAGCACGATATCACTGGCGCTCTCAACGACCGAAGCAAGGTGCCGCTCGACTCGACGGACTTCTTCAGATAGGTTGGTCTGCTCAGTGACATCCTCCATGATCAACATAACTTGTCCCGGCACAACCGGCAGTACCGAATAGTAATAGATTCGAATCGGCACGCCAGGTCCGCGATAAGTCATTTTCTGTCCGCGAATCGCTTTGCGAATGCGAAGCACCGAACGAATATGGTTATCAAGCCCAGTGTTTTCTAAAATAACCGATGGAAACACATCTGATAGAGGGCAATTAATGGTGTTCTCTCTGCTACGCCGACTTTTCACTAAATAATTACGGTTGACCGAAATCACATTCAGCTTATCATCGATCATCAGCACTGATGAAGGAATCGCATCTAGCAAGGTTTTATATAATAATTCAAAGTGGTCGCTAGGTTTTTTAATATCTTGGTTTGTTAACACAACTAGGTTACCTCAAAAGTTATTCAGAAAAATTATACGGGGGCCAAGGCCCACTCAAGGTCACATTGGCGCCCATGCCGGCCACTAAGTCGATATACCCTTCTTTGAATTGCATTAGCGTTGCACGCGGCACCAAATAACTCAGCAAATAAGTACGTTGACCGTTAAATAAGCTTAGCGAAGCTCGGTGTTCTCGATACAGACCGGCTAATGTATGGTTAATAAGTGCTTCTTGTTGCGCCGCCAATTCGGGAACCGAATAAACATGCTTACGGGCTAATAAATAAGCTTGTCCACTGGCTTGTTGGGCATTAGTTGCATTGTCACTGTCACTGTCTATTAACGTCATTCGGATACCGACTTCCTCACAGTCATCCAGCTTGGCCAAGAGGGTATGATAATGGGCTGAGTGATCTGTTAGGTGTTTGATCACTTCTTGTTCATCAGCTAGTAAACTGCCGTAGCGCACAGGAATCAATGTGGTTTGCTGATGTATCCGCATGATTTGGTCTCCATACGCCATCACCGCAGATGATTCTCGGCTTAATTCCGTATCATTGGCTTTTACCAAAGCAGTTAATCCCTCAGACTGAATTTGCCTAAGATCGGCGTCAATAGGATTCGAGTACTCGCTAGCAATAATTCCAAATAGTAATAAGCTCATCGTCGGTTAGCGGGCAAAACTGTAAGCAGCCCAAGGGCCGGTTAACCGAAAGTTAAACCCAAACGGCTGATAATCGGTAGCAATTTGATCAATGTGCTGCAAGAACGAAGCCACCGTATCTTTGGGAATTAAAAAAGCCCAATGCATCACCTTTTGATCGCTGAGTTTTCTTTGGCAGGCGTCGCGTGTCATTGGCTGGATGCTCTCATAGATTGTGACTAGAATAGTTTCCATCCAATCGCTCAAACCAGCATGCAGGTTTCGACGCAGTTTCTGCTCTTCTAAATGTCGTCTACCAGAAGCTTCCGGTAGACTGATGCGTTCACTACTCAATTCTTCTGCCAATAAATTGTCAACCGCTTGATTACGATCCACTGCCACCTCAAGTGACCATTCTTGGCAATCAGCGATATGCTGAAGTGATGCCGACACGTCATTCGAGCGTTGCGTCATGACCTGCTCCAGAGCATTAACGCTAGAGAACAGCGTCCCAAATGACAATGGATAAATGGCACCTTGTTCCATAACCTTATCGATAACCGCTGAATGCCGATAGGCACGCGGTGTTAACCAAGCGAGGTATTGGGTATTGTCTTCAGAGTCAATACTCTCAAAATCAACGAGCGGGACTAAGCTTACAACGGCGATTAATCCATCGCAAGCATGCAGTTCTAGTGAATGCGCATCATCAATCCCCTGCATGGCTGGCGCAACTCTATTTGATGGAACAAATCCGTAGAGATAAATGGCCTGTGTGGAATCTGGTTCAATGGTCATTCATCGCTCCCACTGCCAAACATTTCAGTCATGACTTCCTCAAAGTCGTCCTTCTCAATTAATACACTTACACTTAAGTTGGCGTCATCTTCTTGAGCATGCGCTGCGATGGTGCGTCGTAACGCGACCAAGGCGGCTCGATTACAAACGGCAGCCAGTTCAGCGCCACTGGCATTAATGCAGCGTTGGGCTATGGCTTCAACGTTAATGTTTTCTGCCAAAGGTTTATTGCGCAAATGCACCGTCAAAATTTGCAGTTTGGCATCATCATTAGGCAATCCTAATTCAATGACATCATCAAAGCGCCCAGGCCGAAGCATGGCGGGATCAATTAAATCAACACGGTTGGTAGCGCCCATGACAAAAACACCATTAAGCTCTTCTAAACCATCCATTTCTGTCAGGAACTGGCTTAACACACGCTCGGCGACATGAGAGTCGGTGGAACCTTCACCACGGGCCGGAACCACTGAGTCCACCTCGTCAAGGAAAATAATACAAGGTGATGCCTGTCGAGCTTTAAGAAACAACTCGCGCACACCCTGCTCGGAATCGCCGACATAGCGTGACATTAAGGCTGGACCCTTAACTGAAATAACATTAACACCACTTTCATTGGCAACGGCTTTGGCGATCAGTGTTTTACCTACCCCCGGTGGTCCAGCAAGCAATAAGCCTTTGGGGGGTTTAATGCCCGCCTGTGTAAATAACTCGGGGTATTTAATCGGCCACTCAATCGATTCTACCAAGCGATGGCGAATATGATCTAAGCCGCCGACATCCTCCCAGTGAACATCGGGGATATCGACAAATAACTCACGAATGGCCGATGGTGATACCTCACACAGGGCAGCACGAAAATCATCCATGGTAACGGTTAATTCGGCGAGACGTTCGTAAGGTAAGTCAGATGCGCTAAAATCAATTTCAGGCAACAAGCGCCTAAGTGCGCTCATCGCTGCCTCACGGCAAAGGGCTTCTAAATCTGCACCAACGAAGCCGTGGGTGATATGGGTCAGCACATTCAATTCAACATCTGCATCCAATGGCATACCGGTACTATGTATTTCCATAATTTCACGGCGTCCCTCACGATCAGGAATAGGTATGCTTATTTCACGATCAAAACGTCCAGGTCGACGTAAGGCTGGATCAAGGGCGTTAGGTAGATTAGTAGCCGCAATGACAATGACTTTGCCACGGCCTTTAAGTCCATCCATCAACGCCAGTAACTGTGCCACGATGCGTTTCTCAACATCGCCAACCACCTTGTCACGACGGGGGGCAATGGAATCTATCTCATCAAGAAAGATAATACTTGGACCTTTACTGCTGGCCTCATCGAAAATCTTGCGCAGATGCGCTTCACTTTCCCCGTAAAACTTATGCACAATCTCTGGACCACTAATAGTGAAGAATTGTGCGTCTGTTTCCTGGGCAATAATGCGTGCAATCAGCGTTTTACCGCAGCCAGGCGGTCCAGTTAAAAGCACGCCTTTGGGTGCATCAATACCCAAGCGGTCGAATATCTCTGGATAACGCAAGGGCAATTCAATCATTTCCCGTATACGCCGAATCTGACCTTTAAGGCCACCGACATCCTCATAGGATAGGCGCGGGGTATTGGCGCTTTTTTCACCCACCCCTTGTCCCATGGCCAGTACAGTGGTTGGATTAATCAAAATAGCGCCCACTGGAGCAGTGCTCTCAACCTTGAATTCTGTGGAGCGACTACCAAACAAATTCACCCTCACTAGATCACCTTTTTGAACTGGCAAACCGTCAAGTAAGCTGCCGATATATTCTAAATCACGCGCCGATGGTTTAATGGAAGTTGGAATTAAGGTAATGCGTGTCGCCTGTTTACAGGCAATTACTTGTATCGCCGCCTTCTCATCTAAGCTGAGACCAGAATTACGGCGCGTTAGTCCATCCAGTTGAACAATGCCTTGGTTACGCATATCAGGGTAGGTAGGCATAATTTTAGCGATGCCAAAGCCTTTCTTACTGGTTAATTGAACGATATCACCAACTGACAATCCGAGTTTAGACATGTCAGCTGGATCCAGTCGTGCATAAGCGCGACCTATATCTTTGGGTAGCGCTTCAACTACTTTAAGCTTAATTTCATGAGTCATTGAGTTTCACTTCTAAAATTCCGTTGCGGCAACTAGAGGTCATCCCTTGGCTTTCGAAGGAGCGTGGCAAAACGGCTTCCTTATAATATTTTTTACTGCCACAGGCGGCATTGATGGTCAGCACATCGCCGTTCAGTTCAATGCTGACATCAGCATCAGAGATGCCCGGCATTTCAGCCAACACCAATACATGATCAAGTTCTTCGATAACATCAATGAGTGGCTCAGAAACCTCCTGAACGCTGGTCACTCCAGTTTGTTCATCACGACGCACATTGCCGAAAGGTTCAACCTTTGGCTCTTCATTTTCATTTAAGCCCATTTTTACTGAAAAACCGTACACGGCTTTAGCATTTTCACCGCTGCCAGTATCGACATCAAAAACACCGCTACGCTTCATTTTCTCGCCTTTTTCAGCCAAATCCCCCAGTTTATCCACGAGATCACCTAAACCGCGAAATATGCCTTCAACATTTGCGGTCACTTTATCGTCTTTGTTAGTCATGATTATTCCTCGCTAGTGAAATTCTTAATCTTAAGAAGTAGTGTTTTATAGTCTATTGATAAACGCCGAGCAGCTTCTGATTTATTATTATTTGTTACCTTTAGTGTGTTTTTGATGACCACTTCAGAGAACATCATATTCATGCTCTTTAGTGATAGATTTTCGGGCGCAAGGGTGGCCATATAAGCAATACAATCAAAAGGTGTATTGAGAGTTATTTTTTGTGCACCATCTTGTTTTAAGGCTAGTTGTTTATTGTTGCCATCGGTGGGGAAATCTAAATCAGAAACATCGATCTGACTTTTAGCCATTAAGGTTGCACGGCGCATGGTAGAGCGTAGTTGTCGAACATTTCCAGGCCAAGCATACTGTTGCAACTCATCGCTAGCTAAGTTGGAAAGCAAGGGCGCCGACTTACCCATCTCTATGCTAGCCTCGACTATAAAACGCTTGGCTAAAAAGAGTATGTCAGCAGGTCGATAACGCAAGGAGGTAATGCGTATGGTGAATTCATTGAGCCTGTAAAATAAGTCCTCGCGGAACTTGCCTTTTATCACCGCATCCAACAGGTCCTCATTACTGGCCACCAGAATACGGATATTCACAGGGATAGGGACGGTACTGCCTACCCTGTAAATAACCCTTTCTTGAATCACTCGCAATAACTTGGCTTGCGCCGATAAGGACATATTGATAATTTCATCCAAAAATAGCGTGCCCCCGTCTGAGCCTTCAATCTTCCCCACGTAAGCCTTATCAGCACTGGTATACGCACCTTTTTCATGCCCAAACAATTCGTTTTCAATCAGTGCATCAGAAATTGATCCGCAGTCAATAGGGGTGAAGGCATGAGTACTACGCGGACTGGCTTGATGGATGTTGTTGGCAACTAACTCTTTTCCAATGCCAGATCCACCTTGAATAATTACCGAAAGATTCGTAGGTGCGACAACTAAGATACTTCGAGTCATCAGCCGAATTTCTTCACTGTCACCCATAAAAGTAGAAATACGAAGACTAGTACTACTGCTGGGCTCACAGTTCATGTAGCGGTCATTCATCAACTGATGACGGATGTTGGAGAATTTATTAACCAGATCAAGCACCCGTGTATTGTCAAAGGGTTTGACTAGGTAATCACTCGCTCCTGCTTTCATGGCGGCCACCGCACCAAAAATGCCACCATTGCCTGTGATCATGATCACAGGCAATTGGGGGAAATAAAGGCTTGTGTATGCCAAGATCTCCATGCCAGTGGTCCCAGGCATAATATTGTCTAACAATAGTAAACTGGGCTCGCATTTTGTCAGTGAGCTAATCACAGCGTCGCCATCTTGTACTTGCTGTGTTTCATAACCTGCCTTGCCTAGTAAGTAAGCAAGTAAATCACACATGTCCTTATCGTCATCAGCAATAAGAACATAATTCAGCTCTTTTTCAACCATCAGAATTACTCTTCTTTGTGACTTCAACTCCAAAGTTCAATACTATGACTCAGCTAACTTACTATTGGGTCTCAACTTCCTGCACTGGTAGGCTGACCTAAGGGTTTTATCACTACTATATCCGAGGACAAATGAGGTTCTATATCGTGCATTAGGCCCACAAAAATAAGGCCCATCTCCTCATCGATTAAGCTTTCATTAATTCGTTGACCGATAAAATTATCCCGCTGACTTAATAAATCCTGAGCTTTTTCTGCTGATTCTTTACTGTGATCAGCAGACTGCAACACATCTGTCATAAGTGCTTTTTCTTGTTCTAGTAAATCGGGAGATTCTGTACCCATTAGCGTTGCGCCCTTTTGTTGCAGCGTTTCTAGTAAGGCATAGTTCCTACTGCCCGATGCTGCAACGTCGGCCACTATGCGATCTACTAGATTACAAACTGGTAAACTGTCCTGATATACCTTCAACTGCTGGTAATTAAGGTTCATGCCCTCAATGACGCCATCAACGACAGTCCAAAAGTGCTCAACGGCATCAAGGTATTGAAGTGTTTGAGCTTCATTGCGAGAACTTTCAGCCGCAGCGCTTAAGGTACCTAAATCGGTAGAACTATGAATTATTGGTAAAAGAATAAGTGCACGCATAGTTATACAATGGGTTCTTGAGCATTATCTGGAGTCGCAGGCAATTGCGACTCCAGACGCTGTAAGCGTTGTTCAAAACTTATATCAGTTGCCGGCAAAGCGCCACCTGTTTCTCTTGCTCGAGAATCAAATGCAGGATTTCCAGTCCACCAATCCAGTCCCATCTCTACAGCCTTATCAACAGAACAGATCAATAATCGTATTTCTAATGTCAATAGTTCTACATCAACCAGTTTAATACGAATGTCGCCACTAATAACGACCCCCTTATCCAACAGCCTTTCCAAGAGGTCAGCCACGGTTGTTGAATCAGTTGACTTGGTTACCCGGTTACTCATCTCATTATTCCTTACAGTTATCTTATTCTAATTTAACTTTATTCTTCGGTTGCAACCGCTGGCTAGTAGCCCCTAAAAATATCAGAAGCGCAACTTACATTTTTTATTGCAATGGATAGAAGCATTACGCCTTTGCCACGACTTTATCTATTTTTCCAACAAATCCAACGCAACGCGAAATTACCCTTATTTTTCATAATGTTGAGCAATACTCAACACGCCGTCCTGCGCCACTTTTCGTTCTTCAGAGCTCGGGTATTCTTCGATGATCCTTATGAATACATCAGTGGCTAGCCGTAATGCATTTTTTTCCATGCGCAGCATAAATTGACAAGTGGAGGATTTGAATGGGGGTAACGAGCTGTTTTTTTCGGCATTTTATTATCCTCTGAAACTTCAAGGTCTAGTAATGGCGTATCCATTGGGATATCCTTAAAGTAATCGGCCTAATGGGCCTAAGTTCATGTTTAAATCATCTTCCTTGAAGTCAAAAACATCTCGCAGTCGATCTAATTCTTCAGCTTGCTGCATTAACGTTAGGCCTAATCGCTCCACTTCCTCCTCACTGAGCGATCCAGAGTCCATTCGCCTTATTGCTTGACGTTCAAGCAATTCATGCAATAACTTTACTAAGGTTAATACCAATTGAGCCAAACCGTTACGAACACGCTCTCCATCAATGTCTAGCTTTGGCTTAACACTTGCCGTTGGTATATCAAATTTTGGTGGTAAATTATGAGTCACTTTATTCCCCCTTGGTTACGTAATCGTTGTCCAGTCTCTGCCGAAGTGATCAAAGCTTGTAGGCTTAAATAAACTAAATCTATACCAGCAACAGAGATAGTCACATCGGCAACCACTACGGCACCTTTATTTAATATTCGGTCCAACGCTTCACATAAGGACACTTGTTCTTTTCTATCTTTATCTTCTAACATTTTTTCACACCTCTATAGTTTTTTTGGTACAGAGAATTCCCTAGTGATGCTAGTATATTTAAACCTGAAGGATTGATGTGTTTATATATTCCAACCTGCGGCTGGTCAGAGAAAACATTCCGCACACGGTCTATCTGCGTTGCTTCAAGACTTGACCGAGATTGACAAAAATCACACGTGTTGATTGGCGTCATCTGATTTATTAATAGTCCTTGCAATCGCACACCGACTTGCTGCAATGAACTAACCATACCAATGGTTTTGTCTATCGCCAATTCGGTTGGAATTGTCACTACATAAGCCCCTGTCTTTTCAGGATTCTGCAACAACCTTTGTAGGCCTTTTAAACCCCGTGATAGCGCTACTAAACGTTCCGACAAATGTGGAAGTCGCATAACATCCCGATATTTTAATAATAGGTTAAAAAACAACTTTAACCAGTCTTTAATCAATTCAGGCATTTCCAGCAAACGTAGAAAATGTCCGATGGGCGGGGCATCTAAGATGATAACATCATAAATATCATGATCAATATGGTCCATTATTTCTGTCAATGCCATAATCTCGTCCAATCCAGGAGGTGCTAAATCGAGGAAATGCTCCATCACCTCACGATCAAACGTGAGATCAATATTTTTCAACGACAGCTTAAGGAAAGCATCAAGTTCCTCAGAAAACTCATGTCGAATACTAGCAAAATTTGCTACTGCATTGATCTCTTGCGCATCGAGGTTACCCACCACCTTGGTCGGTATGGAATTTATGGGCATACCCAAGCAATCACTGAGAGAATGCGCTGGGTCGGTTGAAAACAATAAAACACGCTTGCCTGAATGGTCATAGTGCATTCGCAGGGCTGTTGCGCAAGCGGATGTCGTTTTTCCTACGCCACCCTTGCCAGCAAATAGGATCACGCGCAATGTTTCGGCAGGAGGCTCTAAAGGCTTTACGACCATAAACGGAGGCTTATGATCTTTTTCGCTGTAGGTAGGCTCCTTAGAATCAAAATCAACCATCTGGACATGTTGCCAAAGGTCATAAAGCAGGCGACCACGGGGCTCTACAGCAACCGTTGGTAGGCACCAAAATATCGAGTCAGTTACCGAGGCAACCGCAGTTTTCAATGCCTGCACTTGCCTAATTTTTTGGTGATTACAGTACTCACAATCATGTGTTGGTTGAAGTTGATTAACAACTATATGATGGCGTGGGATATGCCTTTGATCTAATGCGTTAATGAGATCAATACTTTCTTCAACTATCATCGATTCCGCCTGAAGGACTAATACAAAGCGACAACGTTGCGTGTCTGTCATCAGGTTTTGCATAGCCGTCAAATCGCCATTCATACTCAACAAAAACTCATCGAGGTGATCCAACTGATGATTGCGAGTAAATCGTCTACGCATGTAGCGATGTTTCGCCAATAGCGTGTCCAAAGCCACGAGCCAACGATGAATCAAGTCAGGCATCTCCAACAAACGCAGAGTATGCCCAGTGGGCGCTGTATCAACAATGATGCGTTGATATCGATCTTGACGAACCCAGGTAGCAATTTCAAAATATGCAGCTAACTCATCCATGCCTGGTAGCGCAGCATCCATCATTCCATGTATATCTTCATCGTCTAGGAAGGTGCCTCTTTCGGCAATTTGCTTTAGCAAACCATCGTATTTATCCTTGAATTTTTGTAGGGAGTTTGCAGCGTTAAGTTCACACACTTCCAGATTTTCAGGTAAACGCATGCCATTGAGAATATTTTTTATTGAATGTGCTGGATCCGTTGAAACCAACAAAAACTGCTGGTCAGTATGTTCTTGTGCCAGTGTTAATGCTGTTGCCGCAGCACAGGTGGTTTTCCCCACTCCACCCTTTCCACCAAAGAAAATTAACTTTTGCAAGGAACCTTGCAGGAAGTCTGGATACAAATCTGGTTTCATTCCTCGTCCTTGTCGCCAATCATGACATCATCTTCGTCCAATGCATCCAACCTGTCCAATAGGCCACTTTCCTGGCGTTCAAATTCTTCTTCAGTTATTTTCTCGGTTTCAAGCTGCATGTAGAGCTCAACCAAACTTTCTCGGATTCTATCTGACTCTCCAGAAAACTCTTCTTCAGCCAGTTTATGAACTTCCTTAAAGATCCATTGAATCCCCTTGAGAGGGGAGAAGAGTATATCATCGACGAGTAGCATAGTTTAATTTGTGTCCGTTTCTAAACCATTATCTTTAACCAATTCTGAAACAACATTATCACTGGTTGGCATCTTTTTAGTTTTTGTGGGTGCATGTAAATCCAACTCAATAAAGTTATGCGGTGCCCACGGGCCGGTGTAATCAAAAATATAGGAGCTATCAAAGGCTTTTGAGGCTTCAAATACGCCGCTAACAAACTCATCAAGTTTGCTCCTCTCAATCAAACACGCGAAATTAATGACGTCCTTTTCTCGCTTAACAGGATTCTCTACAATATCGTCGCAATAGTCGTATAGGATGTCTTTAACTTTTTCCGCAGCGTCTTGTCGATCGGCTGTCCGCAATGCTTCATACATATTACCCAGTTGAATCTTTTCTTCTCGGCGAGCACTGCTGCTGGAATGTTGACTCCAGATTTTATCTCGGCCTGCAGCCAAGGTAGGGTGCAAGGCGACAAAATGTTCATAAATATTGGTCACATCCCAAGAAACTCGTAGGCCCATTTCTATGCGACCATTGAGTCGATCAAAATGCTCGTTAATGCTTTCCATGTTGGTCGCTAGTAATCTCTCAACAGCCCCAGCATCGCGGGCCAGCACGCCAAAACGCATAGGCAATACTGTGGCGTCAGTTGTCAGAGACTTGAGGACTTTTTGATGAGCACTGATATTGCTCCTGTCAGGACGCAAACGAGCACTTAGGGTATCGCTAACAATAGCACGTATACCGGACTGATCTATTGCATAAATAGGAGCAGATTCCAAACCTCGAACATTGTGATTAGGCTGGATGTCATCGGCCCTACATAATGCGTAAAGTATTTTCCCTCGGTGTTTTTTTCTAACGACGCTCACGACAGACTTCCTTTATTTTTTGCATTTTGATCCTATCTTGGCGGTTAAATTCCACAATGGATACATGACCTAATAAACGGACTAAACCGACAAGCATTGGCGCCATCCGGCTGCATTGATACAGCAACGAAAGCCTTGTTTCATGCACATGGGACCAATGCTTGTAGAGGCACGTAAATTATGGACAATGTTCATGATTTCAATATTAATATTTGATTCGCAAACCAGAGGACTCTTTCTTTGTTGAATCTGCATTACCGTCATGCGCAGCGGCTGCAGTGGCAAGCAGACTAGCCTTTTCACTATCGATTTCTGCAATTCGAGCATTGATAATGGTAATTCGGTCATTAGCAGCATTTCGTTCTTTAACTCGCCTAGACCGCTCTAACTCCAACGCCCCAACCTTAAAATAGTCACGATGGGTTTCACCAGCACCGCTCGCTCGTCCTGAGTGAGTTTTGATACTTGAGACTGATCGAGGCGAACGCGCATTAATAGCCATGGTCACTTACTCCGCTAGTTTTATTTTGGTGGGCTTTTTCTTAGCTGATACCGCTGAATCTGCAAGTGGGCAGATTTTATGAATAACACCATCGATCATTTCATGTAAAACCGAGTGTCCAGCGCGTTGTACTTTTGCAGTTTCCATGTTCAAGATATCATAGCAAATATTATGAAAAAACTTGTCGCCAGCGCGTGGTTTTAAGCCTTGTAGTTTGAGGATGCGTCCAATCGCAATTCCTGCACGCAATCCATGCTTAGTCTGGATGTCGTTGCCACGCAAATCATTAATAATATCGACAATGTAAGCGGATTCTTGCAAACCCAGGTCAGAACGTGCATGTACTATCTTTAATTCGGTTTCACGATCAGGATGATCAACATTAATGGTAATCATTCGGTCCGTTAGTGCATCCTGAGTCTTGTGAGTCCCCGCATATTCTTCCGGATTTGAGGTAAAAATAGCTCTAAAGCTATTATGTACATCAATATAACCTTCACCAGCGCCACGTAAGCCAGGTAGATTCAATATGCCCTCAGATAAAACCGACAATAATACGTTGTTAGTTTCGGCTTTTGAGCGGTTGAACTCATCGTATATCAACATATCGCCGTTACGACAAGCAGTAGTCAAACGGTTATCAACCCAGGTACGACTCATTTTTTCTTCAGTTTTAACCACTGAGTGGATATAATTATCTACCAAACTGCTTTTATTATAACCAATGTCTTTACCCGTTAAATCAGAGCTTACAAATTCTTCATTGCCTTGCAGCAAACTCACTGGGCGGCCCCATAGTGCGGCGAGATGGAATGCTAAAGTAGTTTTACCTGTACCAGATGGTCCAGCAAAATGTACTGAATAGCCGGCTTCCAAGTAAACTAAAGCTCTGTCCATAAGCTCCTTGACAAAGGAGGTCACCACAAATTCATCGCTCGCTTCAGGGACGATCAGATCATCTTTGTTTTCGTAATTTAAACTTGAAAG
>JBLIIN010000021.1:0-14516 GCA_047635075.1 Methylophagaceae bacterium
TTACGAATATTACACGTTCAATTATTACTCATCTCGATAGTAATACTGACATTCGAACACGTCCCACCCCTTTGCTAGATAGGCATTAAACCGTCATGGCTTATTTTTAATTCTACCTGCAGCTTTAGAGACTGATGCCGGCGAATTTTGTGGCTTTGCTCCAAAAATTGAATTAATGGCGCTTAGTTTATATTTATCCTTATATCGATAAGGTGAGTTAACTTAAAATATGATCTTGGAACCATTAACAAATTTTAACTTTATTTAGCTTTTAATCGGCTCGTTACTGGTTGACTTCGAACTCTTAAATATCACTTTGCCTTTTATTGCACTACGGCTAACCTTGCCAATTTGTCTAGACGATAGACTTGACCCATTTTCGCCTTGCAAATATATCTCATCTGATTGAGTGATTAATTTGATTTTTTTATCATACAACCATATATAGCGTGTTGAATTACAACGAGACCGCAAACATAAAGCTGCCTGTAAAACGAAGAAATAATGACAAAGTCTCCCTCACAAACAAGGGGCGCCATACTACGCCCTTCAACTTTATCGACTTTAAACAATTATTGGGGAAAAGCGGGATAAACAACCAGCAATTCAGGTGGGTACGGACATTTGACCCTGATAGTCTCTATTCCTTTAGTTGCCCAAAATATTTCAGCAAATTGATTGACTAAGTTCAATAGTTCTAAGCCATTTTCCTGTTCGATATCTTGGCGACATTTTGAGCCTATCTGGAATATACTATGAGCTAAGCCGTGAATCTGCGGATATTCATCACATTACGGTTTTTTAAAGTAATCCCCCAAATAACCCTGATTTCATTCTTAATTTGTTCAGCATGTACTTCTTTCATGTCTACAAGACAAACTAGTTTTGCATACTGTTGTATAGATAACTTTTCTTTCTCACTCAGTTCCTGCAGTTCTTGGATTAAATTTAATACCCTAATCGCACTAAGCGTTGCTATTTGGGCGCTTGATGGATCATATATCCCACAGGGTATATCGCAATGGGCTGACACTACTTTAAAAGCATTAAACTTCTCTACAGTACTTAAAACTTTATATATCATGGTTAATTTTCTCATTACTTACTTTTGCCTGTGAATCCGCTAACTTTCTGATTAGGTGGAGAACTCCAATCGCTAAAGGAATCGTTGCCGCGGTCATGAGAATCAATTGGATGATCTGCTCCGGATCCTGTCCGTGAGCATGGCCTGGATGAGCCTGTGCAACTGTACTAATAAATATTCCTAGTAAGCTACTTGTGATAAAAAAGTTATATTTCAAAATGAATTCCAACCTCTAAAGTTTAAGTTAATGACATAAAGCGTATTGCTTACCTAGAAAGTAATAGTTATTATTCGCATTAGTAATAGATTTTACATATAGTACTCAAGTTGAGTCCTTGGTTGGTAACGTAACAATGCACATAATTAACAAAATTTGTTTAATGGAATATTAAATAAAACCACGGTTAATTTTATAACTTAATTTTGAAGCGGTAGGTTGGTAGCTCAATAAGTCTACGAAACTATCTATTAATCACGACGTGATTAGTAAGTCCTCAGAAAAATTATTCACTATTAAAGGAAGGTTAATATCCATGACTCAATTTACAGATTATGCGAAAAACAACTTTGCCGTGGCTGGTGAACAGAAACTTTCTCACAAAAAAACACCTATAAGCGATATTGTTTTTGACGATAGTGACTGGAAAAGTAAAATCCTACTCGGCAATAAAAATAAAGATGCACGTCAACTTACCATATCGATGCAGCACTATACTCGGGCACTGCATCTCGCTAAAAAAAACTTCATGGATTACCGCTTTCAAGATGAAGTTCCTTGCTGCATCGTTCCGGCTATCGTCATCTCATATTTAAATTTAGCTCAAGTATGGTTTGATAGAGATCAAAAATTTATTCAAAGAAAATATTTAATTAGTGCATTCGATTTCCTCGTACAACAACTCGGTAAATTAGATGTAACTAATCCTCTTCATGAACAAATTTATCAAGGAATAGGGAAGATTCACGTCGAATTAATGCTTTGTTTAAAGGAATTAGGGGATCTGAAAACTCTAGAATTGAAAGAGGCTATTCTTAGAAATTTAGGAAATATTAGCTCAAAGTAGTCATTTTTTAAGCTATATTGTGTGTCTCCATAGGAGCACACTGCATGAAAGTTTTCTGGCTTTATTGCTTGTGTTTAACCTGCAATATAAGGAGTTTCTAGTCGTTGGAAGGGGCAACGGTCAATATCCTATTTATAGTTAAGCGCTTAATTAGGTATAATTTTGAGGTAATAAAACTAAGTAACTTTCCTTCAAACTTAAGCAGCATCCTGATCCAATTTTGGTCTTTCCTTCCCATACCAGGCCGAACTCGACGGATATCACTCTGTATTGTTGCTAATTCTTATCTGTTTTTTTCATTGTCTATCGAGAAGTGCATATTGTAGAATTCCTCTCATCGATAATATAGGCTTCTATCGGATACATAGGAAAACACCACATTATTGTTGCATTCTCTACATCAAAAAAATCGTGTTCCACCAACACCCTTCAGTTTGTTATAGTCATGTTAGATGAGTCGACCCAATACTTAAGATTAAACAAGCTCTGCTACTTGTTTGCTCTAGCTAAATATTCTGAAGAATACTCAATTGTATTCCTAACTTTTTATCATAAATTCCTGATAACTTTAATGGGTGCAATAACTCAAAGAAGAACGCGGCTCTTCACATATGACCAGGATGACTCATTTTATTATGCGCTAATTCATATACTTTGGTGGCATTCAATAAGATTGAACACACACTGGCTAAATCATCATTTTATAACTGATTATTTATCGTTTACCAACTTTAAATCTGGTGAGCCATTCATCACATCTTTTTCAGTTTGAGAGCATAACCAACAAAGTTGGCTTTTAGCGGGATTAAGTTAAAATCTATTAAGCAACATATTCTATTCACAGCTAAGTTGACCAACATATTTCCCCAACATTTTACACAATAAATCTTCTGTAATTAAACGGTGTTTTTTTAAAACACCATAACGCGCAAAATCGAGTGAGAAAACTTAAGAAGTGTGGCATAAAAATGCGTTTGAACTAATTCAATTACACCATAATGGAGCCGACGGCTATCATTGCTAATGCCAGTATTCTGAAACAATACATAGACTCATTGGATGATGATGTATTGAGAGATGCTACAGTGAATGGGTGCGAATTGTTGTAAAATGAAATTCTAATTTAGCTGACTGTAGATAATAGCTTAAAGTCACTTTTTACTGATGGTAACCGGTGTTAATGTTGTCTATTCTTAATTTTCAACAACATATTGGTAGCGGGGGCTGGATTTGAACCAACGACCTTCGGGTTATGAGCCCGACGAGCTACCAGACTGCTCCACCCCGCACCGGTTAAGCAGGAAATTATACTAAACAGGCGCAGTTCCTGCAAGCTATTTATCACTTCCTTTTAATTTACGCGTCAGGGTGTTTCGGCCCCACCCAAGCAGCTTAGCTGCTTCTTGACGTTTACCTGCTGTTTTCTCTAATGCGACTTCCATTAATAACTGTTCTACTACTGGAACAATTTCTGCTAATGCACCTTCTTCGCCCGATAGTGCTTTCACTGCGGCCCACTGTTTAAACAAGCTTTGCCAGTTACCAACACCTTGTTGACCACTTACAATACCATTGGTTAAATCGGTGGGTAAATCATCCAATTCAACCATTGTTGCTGGTGACATGACGGTTAGCCATCGGCAGGTATTTTCTAATTGTCTTACATTGCCTGGCCAAGGTAGCTGACTTAAATAACTTTCAACTTCAGATGATAGACTTTTTACTTGTACTGATAATTCCTTTGCGGCTTTGCTTAAGAAATAATTAGCTAAAACAGGGACATCTTCTCTGCGTTCACGTAACGCAGGACTTTGAATCCTGATAACATTCAAACGATGGAATAAATCTTCTCGGAACTCGCTACGCTCAACCAGCCGTTCTAAATTTTGGTGTGTTGCTGCTACAATTCGGACATCACATCTCACCGAACTATGTCCTCCGACACGAAAGAACTCGCCATCAGACAGTACTCTTAATAAACGGGTTTGAAGATCTAATGGCATATCGCCGATTTCATCCAAAAACAATGTTCCACCATCTGCTTGCTCAAAGCGACCTTTTCGAGCAGCGTGTGCTCCTGTAAATGCCCCCTTTTCATGGCCAAACAATTCTGACTCCATCAGCTCTTTGGGAATAGCTGCCATATTTAACGCGATAAAGGGTTTGCTGGATCTTGGGCTATGCTTATGTAATGCAATGGCAATCAGTTCTTTTCCTGTTCCTGACTCACCATTAATGAGTACGGTTATATTAGAGCGTGATAGTCGGCCAATTGCTCTGAAAACTTCCTGCATAGCCGGTGCTTCACCAATAATTTCGGTGCCGATATTGATGGTTACCTCTTCAACTGGACTACTTTCTTGATGATGTACGATTGCTCTTCTTACAAGTTCAACTGCTTCATCAACATCAAATGGCTTGGGCAGGTATTCAAATGCTCCGCCCTCATAGACCGACACTGCGCTATCTAAGTCCGAATAGGCTGTCATTATAATAATGGGGAGTTTGGGGGCAATTTGTTTTATTTCAGACATTAATTGTAAGCCATCGATGCCTGGCATTCGAATATCACTCACAAGGACATCTGGACGGCTTTTTCCTAACTCCTCTAAGACACTATTACCGTCTTCAAATGCTCGAACAGAAATGCCATCTGCTTGCATGGCTTTTTCTAAAACCCATCGGATTGAACGATCGTCATCCACAATCCACACATTTGCTTTATTCACTGGCCTGCTCCAAAGGGAAAACTACTGAAAATACGGTATGACCTGGTTGGCTGATACAACTAATTACACCTTGATTCCTATGAACAAGACTTTGGCAAATATACAAACCCAGTCCTGTTCCTTCAGGTCTTCCTGTCACTAAAGGATAAAACATACTTTCTTGTAATGAAGTTGTTATGCCATGTCCATTATCTATAATATCGATTGCCGCCGCAATTCGATAACGCTTGTTATCAATCGTGGCATGGCGTTTAATTCTGGTTTTGAGAATAATCTTTCCTACTCCATTCAGGGCTTGAACAGCATTTCGCACTAAATTTAAAAATATTTGCACTAAGTGGTCTAGGTCGACTTCTAATTCAGGGATACTCGGATCATAATCGGCTTGAAACACGAGTCGCTCATCCACTTCTATTTTTACTAGTTGACGCACACGCTGCAACACTTCATGGATATTGACTTGTGTTTTTTTACTTTGCTGCTGCGACCCAAGCATATTGGCCATTAAGTTTTGTAACCGATCAGCTTCGCTGATGATAATCCCGGTATATTCTTTCAGTTCATCTGATTCAAGTTGCCGCTCTAATAGCTGTGCTGCCCCGCGTAGGCCCCCAAGTGGGTTTTTAATTTCATGTGCTAAGCCTCTCATTACTTGTTGCTGTGCATGAAGGCTTTCTTCTCGACTGATACGATGTTTGTGATCAAGCTGGAAGATCTGCAATAGAATCAGTTGTTCTTCTTCATTTTCTTCAAGCAGTTTAATGGCACAATCAACAATAATTTCTCCTGTCGAAGGAATAAATAGTTTGATTTCCCGATTAAGTATTTCTTGGCCTGTTTGCTGAACGGTGTTGAGGCTAAGGAACAGATTATCTTCACCCGGTAAGATAGTCTGGAATGGAATCAATTCAGCTTGGCGCTGACTGATATCAAATAAAACTTCAGCCGCAGCATTAATAAACCTCAGTTTGAAGTTATTATCTAGGATGACAATGGCACTGGCCAGATTTTCAACTATAGTTTGGTAAGAGGTCTGGGTCATTATTTCCTGCTGTGTTGTGTAGCTATTATAAGATGTAAGAGCAATAAATGCTCCAAGTTGTAACGCTAGGTACGATATAAATATTTATATGTTTATAAACAAGCATATATAAAAATAAGCTTTGCATCAGATGTGTGCAACTATATTTAATGATGTCCTTTATTAGATTTCTTCATGCACCAATATGATGCGTCTCTTATGCTCCAAATACAAATTAGACAATATAATTGGGCCCGATAAACTAAATACAGGCGAAGGTTAAAGCTTACTGTTGTTTTGAGCGCTAGTCTTTTAGTTACATCAGATCTTCTATGAATTTCAGATACGATGTCATTCAACAAAGTTGAATGTTCTGCCTATTTCTAAGATTGTTGGCACTCATCGCATCATTACACGCTCAATATTTTCAACACTCTTAGTTAACGTGTTCATTATTCCACCCAATGGTAGTTAAAAGAGAGTGTACTAGATGTGAAGCGGACATAACCTACTCAATCGGAAGCTCTATTTTTCGCTCCGATAACCTGATATTAGTCTTTAGCGATTACCGTTTTCTTCATCCACCAGCGTTACCATAGCCCTGTGTGGAGCTACGGTGCATTTGAAATAAGATGGATTTACTGGTGGCTAAGATTCTACCTTTTTTATCTACGACGGATACAGCCAGTATATGGCTACCCCGCTCAATATTCTCGAAATTATAAGATGCACCTGTCTGAGCATCACCGATGTTTTTACCGTCCAACGTAAACTGTAAAAGATCAGCTCTGCCAGTACTTAATTTCGGCTGTAGGGATACAGAAGCTATTAAAATTCCTCCCCCCGTCCAGATACTTTGATTTTGTTCTGGTGATGTAATCATGATCCTATAATTTGGCACAAAAAGAACATCACTCTCTTCTAATGGTGTCGTCGTGCTATCAACCACAGAGATTGGGATTGCAATAGGTTCGTAAGTAGGCAGTTCTTCTAACTCAATCAATTCAGCTTTGCTGTTAGGCTCATCAGTAAACGTGACATTACCGTTACTATCAACCAAACGATAAATATCAGCTTGTAAAGTAAAGGATAGTATTAAGAGTAGTAATAAGCTAATTCGCATACCAGAATCATAAGCCAGCTTATCCGCTTGTGCAAGCCAGTTTGATAAAAAAATGCCCCCTTGCGGAGGCACTATATCCTACTGTTTCATGACTAGCGTTTACACGCTGTAGTACAAATCAAACTCTGCGGGATGTGTTTCCATTCTTAAGCGTGTTACTTCTTCCATTTTCAATGCAATATAAGCATCGATCATGTCGTCAGTGAATACACCACCTTCTTTTAAGAACTCACGATCTACATCTAATTCATCCAATGCTTGATCTAAAGAGTGACAAACCTGTGGAATAGATGCTTCTTCTTCTGGCGGTAGGTCATATAAATCCTTATCCATCGCATCACCAGGATGAATTTTATTTTTAATACCATCAAGGCCAGCCATCAACAACGCCGCGAACGCTAAATATGGGTTAGCTGTTGAGTCAGGGAAACGTACTTCAATACGACGCCCTTTTGGATTATTAATAAAAGGAATACGAATTGACGCAGAACGATTACGTGCAGAATAAGCCAACATTGTGGGTGCTTCATAGCCCGGCACTAAACGTTTGTAACTGTTGGTGGATGCATTAGTAAACGCATTCAGTGCTTTTGCATGCTTGATCACGCCACCAATGTAATACAAGGCCATTTCAGACAGACCGCCATATTTATTGCCGGAAAATAGATTGTCACCATCCTTAAATAAAGACATATGGACATGCATACCGCTACCATTATCACCAACTAGTGGTTTAGGCATGAAAGTCGCTGTTTTACCATAAGCATGTGCCACATTATGAATAATGTACTTTAACTGCTGTACTTCATCTGCTTTTTTCACAAGCGTATTGAATTTAGACCCAATTTCACACTGGCCAGCGGTTGCTACTTCATGATGATGTACTTCTGTCGATTGTCCCATTTCTTCGAGTGTCAGGCACATCGCAGAACGAACATCTTGTAAAGAATCAACAGGAGGAACCGGGAAGTAGCCACCTTTCACGCCGGGGCGATGACCTTTGTTACCATCAGCGAATACTTTTTCAGTGTTCCATGAGGACTCATCTGAATCTACCGAAAAAAATGAACCTGACATATTGCTACCCCAACGTACATCGTCAAGGACAAAAAACTCATTTTCTGGACCAAAATAAGCTGTGTCGGCAATGCCGCTTGCTTGCATATGCGCTTCAGCACGGTGTGCAACGCTTCGTGGGTCACGTTCGTAGCCTTGCATTGTCGCGGGTTCAATGACGTCACAAGTGATGATTAAAGTGTTGTCATCCATAAATGGGTCCATCACAGCTGTTGAAGGATCCGGCATTAGAATCATGTCTGACTCGTTAATTCCTTTCCAACCCGCTACTGATGAACCATCAAACATGTTCCCCTCAGTGAAGGTGTCTTCATCAATGGTATGCGCAGTGTAAGACACATGTTGCTCTTTACCGCGTGAATCAGTGAAACGAAAATCAACAAAACTGACTTCCTCATCTTTTATCATTTGAAGCACTTTTTCGACAGACATTAAATTTTTCTCCAATTTAGAAAATTATTGTAAGTTCTAGGGCAAAACCCATCTCAGACTACGTGAACGCAAATTGAGCCAACTTTACCAAGTATAACAATCAATCCGTTATGGGCTTGGCTTGCCCTGAACATACTATTTTGGTGCTATAAGATAGGGGCGCACCCTTTTTTACTCTAACTTTTTACTACAATTGTAATGATAACCTCACCTTCTTTTTCAACAGTGTCAATCACCTCATGGCCATTGATTCTAGCCCAAGCAGGTATATCATTTAAGGCACCAGGGTCGGTACAAATGACACCTAATATATCACCTACGGTTAATTCCTTAACCTTATTTTGTGTTTTAATAACTGGCATCGGACAGAGCATACGTCTAGCATCTAATTCATAGCTACTCATACATGCCAATCCTTTAATACCTGTTCAGAAGACAGAGCGGTTATGTGCAGGGTCTCCATGAGTTGACCCGGAACGGAGTATGACATCTCAATATTCCCTACATCTCGACCTTGTCCGTATCGAGCCACAATACTTGCTGCATGTTCGACATCTTCTGGTGCAATGTCACCGTCGATAATCGCTAGGGGGCCATTGTGATTAATAGCCTGTATCGAACTGTAGTCTCTACGATAGTCTTCAAGATATTGACTCTCGCCAGCATCACGAGCAATGATCAATTTGTAGTTACCTTTAGGCCTCAAATGTCGTCCGACTTTCAACAGCATAATGTCATCCATTTCATAGTCACGGTGACCACTACCATCCCATAAATCGAGTAATTTAGCCGAATAATTTTTATCCGTTAAAATGCAACAACCGCCAGCAGGAGAGGCATAATCTGTAAAACCATATTTTTCTGCTAAAGCCATTTGTGGCTTACGACCACGCCCACTAAAACCATGCAGTTGCTCTCTATCGACCCAACCTTCAAGCTCTGGCTTAGTGGCTGGTAAGTTTTTGGCACAAAGTGGTCTCAGTAGCAGATCATCCGCGCCCGACTCCTTAGCAATGATTGGCATTGTATGCATGCGCTGTGACATCGGCCTTTGGCCAATCACTTCGCCCGTTATTATAAAATCAAAACCACTTTCGTGATTTTCCTTCACCCATTGAATTGCTTTATTCACCATGAAAATCTTGCAGTCTAAGCAAGGATTCATATTGGTGCCATAGCCGAACTTAGGATTGAGTAAAACGTCTTTGTATTCTTGTATTACGTCAACAATGTGTAGTTTGATACTGAGTTGCTCTGCGACCCAAAGTGCATTATTACGCTTTTGTTTTTCTTTGTCTTGATTGCGAATAGCTTGAGTATGGCCTTCTATGCAAAATCCGGTGTAGAAGTTGATTCCTTCAATTTCAATGCCTTGTTCTTGCAAGACACGAACAGCGAGCATAGAGTCTAAACCACCTGAAATTAGTGCAATAGCTTTATGCTTTTGCGTCACTATGCCGTGCCACCAACCGTCAGGCCCTCAATCTTAAGTGTCGGTTGTCCTACGCCGACAGGGACACTTTGGCCTTCTTTTCCGCAGTTGCCCACGCCGGTATCTAAGGCTAAATCATCGGCCACCATGGTAATGCGACTCATGACTTCGGGCCCATTCCCAATCAAGGTTGCGCCCTTGACAGGTTGAGTCACTTTGCCATTCTCAATCAAGTAGACCTCGCTGGTCGAGAACACAAATTTTCCTGATGTGATGTCAACTTGACCGCCGCCGAAATTAACAGCATATATTCCTTTCTCAACCGACTCGATTACTTCTTCTGGTTTATGTTCGCCAGGTAACATATAGGTGTTGGTCATTCTCGGCATCGGTAAATGAGCATAAGATTCGCGCCGGCCATTACCCGTGCTTCGTGTTCCCATTAATCGGGCATTATGCTTATCTTGCATATAGCCTGTTAACTTCCCGTTTTCTATTAGTGTTGTTTTTTCTGTCGGTACACCTTCATCGTCGACGGTTAAAGATCCTCGCCGATCTTGTAATGTACCATCATCAACTACAGTGCAAAGCGATGAGGCCACCATTTCACCCATTCGTCCGGAAAAGGCCGAGGTACCTTTACGGTTAAAGTCTCCTTCAAGACCATGGCCCACCGCTTCGTGAAGCAGAACACCCGGCCAGCCTGAAGCCAGAACCACAGTCATATTCCCAGCAGGCGCGTCAATCGCATCAAGATTGACTAAGGCCTGACGAACGGCTTCTTTTGCATACTCCGTCGCCATATCGTTATCGTGGAAATACCGGTAATCAAGGCGTCTTCCTCCCCCCGCACTCCCGCGCTCTCGGCGGCCATTCGATTCAACTATGACACTGACACTCATTCTAATTAAGGGTCTGATATCCGTCGCTAATGTGCCGTCGCTGGCGGCGATCAAGACAGTATCTAATTCACCAACTAGGCTAGCGCTAACTTGTGTGACTCGACTGTCAGTCTCTCTTGCAACTTGATCTGCCGTTTGTAATAACGCTAGTTTTTGTTCAACGGTCAGACTTGCAAGCGGATCATCATTGCCATAGAAGTGAGCACTTTGAGTTTTTTTCCAAGCTTGTACCGTGCCATTGCTTCCTTGGCGAGAAATAGCCCTAGCTGCTTTTGCTGCAGTATATAAAGCAGGTAAAATTAAATCATCTGAATAAGCAAATCCAGTTTTTTCTCCACTACATGCTCTGACACCAACGCCTTGTTCTATATGGTAACCTCCATCTTTAATTATGCCATCTTCCAACATCCAGTTTTCTTGCCGTGATTGTTGAAAATAGAGATCAGCATAGTCAACGCCTTTACCCATTGTTATGGCTAAGGCTGTCTCGAGGTCAGCTTCTGTTAAGCCCGCAGGCACTAAGAGTTGCTGATTAACTTGTTGATAGGAATCGGTCATAAATTAATCTTAAATTAATGTCAAAAGATAAGTATAATTATACCAGAATTAAGCATGGAGCTCTTGTCCTCATCACTCGGGTAATGCCATGCCCGTAGATTGTAGTTGTGGATCTTTCCAAGCACCCGTTAGCGAATAGCGATAACTGATCAAATTGACAATATTTTGGTCAAACAATTTGCCCGCTAACTTATCTGCTAATAAAATTGCTGTACCAAACCCTAAACCGTATGGGCCAAATGCGACAGCCCCTGCCAAAGGGAGAGCCGAAGATACATTTGGTGTCACTGTAACAGCCTGATCATACTGCTGTGCCACTAAATCAACAGGCCCTTTTATTAAGATATCCGCTACTTCGCTTTTCAGCTCAAGGTTATCCGTATCGGCTTGGCCATCGGCAATAGTAAAGTTACCCCTAATTGATTGAAAATTAAGCCCTTTACCAAATAGATCGTTAAAATCGAGTGCTAACCGTCTGGGAATAGCTGCGACACTCATTAACCCAAATACTCGTCCTGCTGCTCCCGGTTCAACCTCATTGAGTTTGCCCTTTTTTAATTTAACCCCTAAGGATCCGTCTAAAGTTTGCATCGACACCGAGAAGGGATCGCCAGGCCAAGATAAGGTAATATTTAATTTAGATTCTTTGGCAGCTATTGCCGGTTGGTAACCAAATTTATTCAATAATCCTGCAAAGTCATTGCTACTCGCTTTTACTGTGAGTTCTGTTTTATCGCCTGAGGATTCCCTCGTCCAGCGTCCTTTGGAAATAGTTGCTTGATAAACTGATGAATGCAAGTGACCTTGATCTATCACCCATGCCTTATTTTCGGTATGTGCTTTTAGATTAAACCCCCCTAATATTTTTCCATCAAGGGATAAGGCATCAATATCAATCGCCATCGCTGGCCACAAGGTAGACTTTTTGTCTTTTGGTTTAGCCCTCTTTTCTGGTAGCGTCAGCATTAATTTATCTAAATCAACTTTTAGTGCGTTACTATTTGTAATCATCTCAGGTACCTGAATATTCCCAATGACTTGGGGACTCTCAATATTCGTTTGCCAAATTTTATTTTGCCGATGTGTAATGATTTTAACTGCTGAGAACTGTTGGTCAAAGACCATCATTTTATCAGTGTTAAGTGTAATTTTGGCTAAATCTCCTAGTGAAAACCTGTCTTTTGAACTATTTTGGCCTATCCAGCCAAGCCATTGATCGATGTTAAACTCTGCTAGAGAAGCTTCAACAAAAGCGATTTTATTGTTCCCATTCGATGTAAGTACTAGTTCGACTTGATTATCATATTTTAGTGTGTAGCTAGGCTCTTTGGTACTTTGATTAAATGCAATTTCAGTGAGTTTGCTCTCACTGGCCGACTTGTTAAAGGGGGCTGGCAATGACACCGCCATACCTTCCAGAGTAGATTTCAGGGTGACATCCGTATAAAAATCTCCAACAGCACGTTCAGCAACTAAGACTGCAAGCTGATATGGAGTGTTGCCGTCAATAACGGTTGGGGCTAATTGGGGGAATACCTGAGCTATCGCTTGGCTACTTAATGTACCATTAGCGACTATGCTCGTCCCCTGTGGTTTCGATAATACGTCTACCTCGACGGCTTGATTTAGAAACTGGCCTTGAAGATTATCCGCACTGACTCCTTTATTGTTAAAACTCAGTCGGCCCGTTACTTGGTCAATAGCCAACTGAGGCATGATTTTCTTATACAAGTAGCTTCCTAAAAAACTGATGTCCCCAGATACATCAGTTTTCTTGCTGTTCGCCAGTGGCACAACCAAGGTCAAGTTTATATTGCTATCGCCCTTGGCAGAAACCGCTTTTGAAACTGCGCCAAAACGATACTTTAGTGGGCTATTGTTTAAAAAATTAAGTGCTTTTTGTGTTGTACCTGCTAATTGTCCAGTCAACGTTAGTACTGATTTACTTTTAATTAATTTTTTGATGTCAACATTGACATCTTTAAAAGCAAAGCCAGCAATACTCCCTTGCTGACTTGTGATATTTAAGTTATTGCCATCCCCTGTTATTTTGCCTGTGACACCGAATAGATCTGGCCAAGCATCGGCATAATGTAACTGGATCTCTTCTAGCTCCATATCCATCTGAAACGCACCGAGTAACTTATCTTGAGGACTGTCGTACGGAAATCCAGCTAACTTGCCTTTTAATCGAATCTCCCCCTGTTTAATTCTTCCTGCTAAGAATGCTTTGTTTGCCCATTTTTTAAAGTCGTTTCCTAATATTTTTTCTGGGAAATAAGATTTCCAGCGCGCAACAGCAATATTGTTCAGTGCTATAGACAAATCGTTAACAATTTCACCATCCGTTGTTTTAACGATTTCGCCATCAATCAACACTGTTAAATCTGCATTACTAATATTGATACGGTTAGTTTGTATTTTCCATTGTTGTTGTTCCCGCTCAAACTGTATTTGGAAATCGCCGGCAATCTCATCAAAGAAGACAGGAGCTTTAAGCCAAGTCGCTGGCGAAATTGTCACTTGTTGACTCGCTAACTTTATTTTGACTTCTTTGTCTTCTATATCGGCTTTTAGCGTTACATTATCAATACCCGGATAGTCTTGCCATGGAGATAATGCGCCATCATGTAGCTGAAAATGAGCAGACTCTAATCCTGATGTAGGACTGAAGCTAAACTGATAGTTTTGTATGTCTCCAGTTGGGTTTTGCGCCAATAAATGTTCTGGTAATTCACCTGACAGACTCATAATACTTATCAAGTCTTCGATACGTAAAAAGTCACCTTTAAGTTCTAATCCTGTTTGATTTTGCTTTAATGTCAGTAATGAGCTAGGCCATGTTTCATCATTCATTTCAATTTGTACTTTATTGGCCGATAAGGTCCAGCCTTGCTCATTCTGATGCCAATCAAACTCGCCGAACAGTCGATCAACTATCACAGGGGGAGTCTCTTTATTATCGTGCTTATTACCAAGTTGGCCGTGGATTAAAGCCAGCACCAGCTGCGATTTATTTAACCGGGAACCGATGCCTTCTCCACGCAGTTGTGCATCGACATTACCTTGTTTTACCATCACATTTTTGAATACC
>JBLIIN010000022.1:0-14360 GCA_047635075.1 Methylophagaceae bacterium
ACTTCAGAGCAGGTTCAACGTGCTCTGGCAGTATTTTAGAAAAAGCAGGCAGAGCCGCATCAGCTAATAAAGGATTATTCATGGATATCATCACCGTCGTTTAAATAAGTTTGTTGATTATACGTCATGTCTGTTTAAGCAGACCAGACTCGTCACAATATTGACATAAATTCTTCATATCGTTGCAATAATGTCTAATTAGAGTGTGATTAATTACTCTGGTAATGAGAACGCTATGTGGACCTTAAACAAGAGCCCCATCAAAGTACGCAGTGTTTGGATTGCAGATGTCCAGCTTGATTCCCTAGACTGTCTTGCGGAGTTTTTAGCAAATTTCCGCCATATCCTACACTGCAATTACCTGCACTCGGTTGGTGACATTATTGATGTTTGGGAAATGGAAAAAAGACTGTATTGGCTTCAATCAGACAACAATGTCATCAGAATATTGTTAGGTAAAGCTAAAGCTAAAAATAATAGCAAAGTCATCTCTGCACCCTTGGAATCAAGATGAATGCTCTTGACAGTGTAGTTTTCGACAATATAGAAATTCTGCATCAAGCTATTTACACTTCTGCTGCTGGTAAAAAACTCCTGACAGGCCATGAAGGCAAGTTTGATGGCATCGTCGTCACTTCTTCCAGAGTTCCCATACTAGGAAACCCACTATACGACTGGTTGCTCCGTGCCAATAGCAGGGTCAGTCTCTACATAAAAAAATTAGGTTTCCCTTCTGGGTTGTTAGCTTCATTTTTAAAGTACAAAACTAAAAATACAGGTCAGTATGTATACAACTTCGGTCAAGAGCCGCGCTCAGGAAGCCCAAAAAGTGGCTTGCCTGATGTCCTTTGGAGGCATGTCCACCGTACTGAAATGACAAAAATAAGGGGTGTTGACTACTTCAGTTGTGACGATTGGGTAAAAATCTCCACCGCTTTAGTCGAGCACTCAGCGGGCGAAATGGAAATCATCAGTTACACCGATAACAACAATTCCTTAAAAAAACATTCTCCAATTCAAGGTAGCTTAATATGAAAATAGCCATTATTACTGATGCATGGGAACCACAGATTAACGACATTGTGACCACGTTAAAAGCCACCTCTGAACAATTGAAAAAGATGGGACACACTGTCACCGTGTTATCACACATCGGACACAAAACGATGGCAACTCCTGGTTATAAATCGATTAAGCTTGCCCTTTTCCCTTTTAAAAAACTCACCCGCGATCTAGAAACCATTAACCCTGATGCCATTCATATCGCTACTGAAGGACCACTGGGTTTTGCGGCAAGGCGCTGGTGTCTCGAAAATAACATTACCTTCACCACTTCTTACCATACCCAGTTTCCTGAATACTTAAGGTTGCACTTACCTATCCCCATCAGTTGGATTTATGCTTGGTTTCGACTCTTTCATAGCAAGGCTATTTACACATTAGTCGCAACAGAATCACAAAAGGGACGGCTTAAACGCCATGGTTTCCGCCATCTTAAAGTCTGGGGCCGAGGCGTTGATACTGAGACATACAACCCAACCAACCAAAAGCAATTCAATTATCCTAAGCCAGTTATGGTTTATGTGGGACGACTCGCAGTTGAAAAGAATATTGAAGCTTTCTTATCGTTAGAACTGCCGGGTACTAAACTGGTTATCGGTGATGGTCCTGATTTAGTAATGCTAAAACAAAGGTTTCCAACAGCCATTTTTACGGGTAGTAAATCTGGTCACGAACTGGCCTCTTGGGTGGCCGGTGGAGATGTTTTTGTGTTCCCAAGTAAAACTGACACGTTTGGTCTAGTTAATTTTGAAGCCATGGCCTGTGGCCTACCTGTAGCAGCTTATCCCGTCATAGGACCGAAAGACATCATAATAGAGGGTTTTACAGGGTCAATAAACGATGATCTTAAAGTGGCAATTAATAACGCCTTATTCGTAAATCCTCAAAACTGTCTTGAGTACGCCAAACAAAATACTTGGACAAAAACCAGTCATATTTTTGCCTGTTATCTTCACACCGGCCGCACATCATCGCCAAAGCGCTCACTGTTTGACATTGAGTATATGAAATTATCCATCTAAATATTAGGTTTTTTTGCAACACATTAGCCAAAAAGGACAGCTTTTTGATAACTCATACTTGATTACAAAAAGCGCTCATGCCATTATCCCAAGATCTGCATAACATTAGGGGTAGTATAAGTGAGCATAGTCAAGGCATTTATAAAAATTAGCATTCTAGCCGCCACACTCTTTTTAACTGGGTGTGCCACAACGCATCAACAAGGCGATGTTAATGACCCATTCGAAAGCTATAACCGAGTCATGCACTCAATCAACAATACCGTTGATAACACTGTATTAAAACCAGTTGCCCAAGGCTACGATACCTTTGCCCCCTCACCAGTAAGAATAGGCATTAGTAATTTCTTCAGCAATCTGAATGAAATTACCATCGTTGTCAACGATATTTTACAATTCAAACTTAATCAAGCCCTTAATGATACCACCCGTTTTGCCCTCAATAGCACCATCGGTATTGTTGGGTTAATGGATGTTGCTACCGACCTCGGATACAAAAAACATAACGAGGATTTTGGTCAAACATTTGGCAAATGGGGCATTGCTCCTGGTCCTTACTTTGTCTTACCGGTCTTTGGCCCAAAAAACATACGTGACACAATTGGGTTTGTTGGTGACCTTTACACATATCCTATTACCCATTTAAAACATTCTAAAGCCCGATTTTATTGGGGTACAGCTTGGCTCATTGATGCTCGAGCTAACTTTTTGAAAGCAGAGAAAGTCCTCGATTCTGCTGCCTTTGATGAGTATGCCTATACGCGAGATGCTTACCTTCAGCGTCGCCAAAACTTAATTTATGATGGTAATCCGCCAGAGGAAGAATTCGACGTCTTTTCTGACTAAGGAACATCCTTTGGGACAATCTAACCCCATCAATTTATAATAGTGAGAGCCGGACATTAGTTCGGCTCTTTTTATTTCCCAATGACATTGTAAAAAAATGACGACATTTTATTCCATCACGGCCATCATTGCCGGCTTCGCCATCCTAATTTGGGGTGCTGATCGTTTTATTGATGGTGCCGCAAACATTGCTAGAAACTTCGGTGTTTCGCCACTTATCGTAGGTCTAACTATCGTTGGCTTTGGTACTTCTGCACCAGAAATGTTGGTGTCAGCTTTAGCCGCATTTGATGGTGCGCCAGCCCTAGGCGTTGGTAATGCCCTCGGATCTAACATCGCCAATATTGGTATGGTGCTGGGTATTACTATCCTGATTACACCGCTCACCGTTAACCCTGACACGCTAAGACGAGAATTTCCAATGCTTGCTGTCGTTATGGCGCTGGCACTATGGCTACTTTGGGATCAGTTTCTGGGATACAACGATGGGTTAATACTCTTTGCAGGCTTCATTTTGACGTTATGCGGTATGGCATTCATTGCGTTGAAGAGTAGTCAAACAGATCCACTTAAAGAAAAACTGAATGACGAGTATGCTGACGTCAGCATGACGACACGACAAGCCATAACTAGCTTTATTATTGGTTTAACAGCGTTATTGATCGGTTCTAAAACCCTGGTCTGGGGTGCAACCGGTATCGCAACTCTCCTAGGCGTCAGTGAACTTGTTATCGGTTTAACCATTGTTGCCATTGGCACCAGTTTGCCCGAATTAGCGGCCTCGATCATTTCAGCGCTCAAAAATGAGCACGACCTTGCTATCGGTAATATTCTCGGCTCCAATGTATTTAATATCCTAGCGGTATTAGCCATGCCAGGGCTCATCATGCCAGCTGCTACCGATAACGAAATACTGCAACGTGACTTCCCCATGATGGTCTTATTATTTATCCTGCTGTTTGCCTTTTCTAAGTTTGGAAAAGACGGTCGAATTGGACGGATTGCCGGCGGTACCCTGCTAATGCTCTATATCGCCTATACTAGTCTTCTGGTATACCAAAGCACGGTGGGAATAACAGCTTGACCCAAACTGACATTCAACAACTTAAAGCACTTGCCCTCGCTGTTATCAACACAGAACTTGAGGCCATTTCAGCATTACGTGACCGTATCGACGATACCTTCGTTAAAGCATGTCAATTACTCTTAAATTGCCAAGGTCGAATTATCGTCATTGGCATGGGAAAATCAGGTCACATCGGCCATAAGATTGCAGCGACACTGGCGAGTACTGGTAGTCCCGCCTTCTTCGTGCATGCAGGTGAAGCGAGTCATGGTGACCTCGGCATGATCACGAAACAAGATGTCGTGCTCGCCTTATCCAATTCAGGTGAAACAGCAGAAATATTAATGCTGTTGCCCATCATAAAGCGCCTCGCCATCACAATGATAGCGTTAACAGGCAAGCCTGGTTCCACGCTAGCAACCAGCGCAAATGCTCATCTTGACGTCAGTGTAAAAAAAGAAGCTTGCCCGCTAGGCTTAGCCCCAACCTCTAGCACAACTGCCGCCCTTGTGATGGGCGATGCCCTGGCTGTCGCTTTATTAGAAGCGCGTGGGTTTACCGCTGAGGACTTTGCTTTATCGCACCCGGGCGGCAACTTGGGCAGACGACTATTACTTCGTGTCAGTGACATCATGCATACCGGCCAAGACATTCCTAAAATTAATCATCAAGCTTTAATTCGTGATGCCTTAGTTGAAATGAGTGAAAAAGGCTTAGGTATGACCGCTATTTGTTCAGAATCTAATGACATTGTAGGCATATTTACTGATGGTGACCTAAGACGGGTACTTGCCCAGACAATAGATGTACATACAACGCCCATCGCCGATGTCATGACCACCGAGTCTAAAACAGGCCATCCTGATATGTTGGCGGCAGAAGTGTTAGAACTCATGCAACGACACAAAATTAATGCACTCTTAATCGCCAATGACAAAAAAAAGCTGGTTGGCGCCATCAATATGCACGATTTACTCCGTGCTGGCGTAGTTTAAAGGAATCAAAATGCAGGACCTTTTAGATCGCACAAAAGAGATTAAACTGCTCATCTTTGATGTCGACGGCGTCTTAACAGACGGCAGCATTATCATCGGTGACGATGGCGAGGAATACAAAGCCTTTCACTCACGCGATGGACATGGCATGAGGTTGTTACAATATACAGGTGTCGAAATAGGCATTATCACCGGAAGAACATCTACAGTCGTTGAACACAGAATGACTAGTCTAGGCATCAACTTGGTTTATCAAGGCCAGAAAGTCAAACTCCCCGCTTTTGAACAAATGATAGAACAAGTTGGCGTTAAACCAGAACAATGTGCTTATGTGGGTGATGACTGGGTTGATCTTGCCATCATGAGCCGCGTTGGCTTGGCCATCGCAGTGCAAGATGCCGATTCAATTGTTAAAGAAAAAGCCCACTGGGTAACCAATGCAAACGGCGGCAAAGGAGCCGCTCGCGAAGTGTGTGAAATGATTATGAGAGGACAGGGCACCCTGCAGGATCAAATTGAACGCCATTTCTAAATTCAGTCGCCGCCAACTAAGCCTATCGTTCTTATTATTAGGACTCCTACTTTGGCTATTATTGGGTGGTTCAGAACAAACCAAGCCTGAAATAACAACAGCCCCAGCTCACTACAACCATGATAGCGACTATGCAATGAGTAACTTCACTATGACAATCATGGATGAGAATGGGCAACCATCTCAGGTTATTAAAGGCCAAGGAATGAGCCATTTTCCTGAAGATGACACTACCCATATTATTTTCCCAACAGCCGAATTCGTTAACCAACAAAAGGAAACTTGGATCGTCACATCAAAACAGGGTAAAACCCGTGGTAAAGGCAATGTCATCCTCTTGGAAGACAATGTCATTGTTCGTAGAAAAAACGATGACAAAACAGAACTACACACCACAATACTCACACTCAACACAGAAAAAAGTACTGCTTATACCGATGCCCCCGTCAAAATGATTTCCCCCTATGGTGAAACCAATTCTATCGGCCTGCATGCTACACTCGAAGACAAAACCATTAACCTGCATTCCAGGGTGAAAGGACATTATGATGCACCACCGACACAATAAACTGCTTATCGGCTTATTGGCCCTACTTCCAAGCCTCGCTATTGCACTACCGAGTGACCGCGATCAACCCATCAATATTGAAGCAGATCATGCGCAGTTAGATGACGAGCAAGGTATTACCCAATACAAAGGACGTGCCATCTTGACGCAAGGCACGCTTCGTATCGATGGCGACATAATTACTTTTTACTATGACCAAAACAGGCAACTTATCAAAGTCGTTGCTCAAGGGAAAATGGCTAAATATCAACAGATTCAGAAGCTGGGTGAAGAACCGGTCAAAGCACAAGCCCTTCAAATGGAGTACCAAGCCGGCGTACAAAAAATTGACTTATTAGGTCAAGGATTTATTTGGCAAAATGGCAGCAAAATCAGTGGTAACCGAATCGAATATGACATTACACGCAACATTGTTAATGCTAATTCAAAACCTGTCTCTGTAGATAATAAAATAGAACGTACCAAAGGACGCGTTCACTTTATCATTGACCCCAATGACCAACAATTCGATAACAAACAAAAACCCAAAAAACAGTCCGTTGTTGCCACGAAGCCAAAACCAAAACAACTGCCAAATAGTCCCATTGAACCACTCATCGAAAATGATAGTCAGCAAAACACTACTTATGCCTACCCAACAACACAGACTTTATCGGCCCTCAATATCCGCACTGGCCCAGGCAAAAACTACGGAAAATTGGCGACCTTCTCAACCGGTAGTGAACTCATAGTGCTAACCGAACAAAACAGTTGGCTTCAGGTCCGCGGTGTGTCGAATAGCCAAATCTTCATCGGCTGGGTGCATCGTAGTTACGTCTCACCCAATCAATTCTAAGCAATATACCAGCCAATTATGAGTACCTTATCTGCCCAGCAGCTATCGAAAAGTTTTGACGGCCGAGAAGTCGTCAAAAATAGTACACTTGAAGTGAGTAGTGGGGAAATCGTTGGCCTACTTGGGCCCAACGGTGCAGGAAAAACCACCAGCTTTTATATGATAGTTGGTCTTACTCCTGCTGACAAGGGAAGTATCTTTCTTGACCAGCAAGAGCTTACTCAATACCCGATTCACCGTCGCGCGCAATTAGGTATCGGTTACTTGCCTCAAGAAGCCTCTATCTTTCGCAAACTCACCGTTGCCGATAATATATACGCCATTATCGAAACCCGCGATGAACTGAGCCCCCTTGACAAAGATGCATTGCTAGAGCATCTACTTAGTGATTTTAATATCACACATATCCGAAATAGCATGGGCATGGCTTTATCGGGTGGTGAACGCCGCCGCGTAGAAATTGCACGAGCACTAGCCATGAGCCCAAAGTTTATCTTACTAGATGAGCCTTTCGCTGGTGTCGACCCTATCTCAGTGTTAGACATTCAAACCATCATTCAGTCGTTAGCAGAAAGTGGGATCGGTATTTTAATAACCGACCACAACGTCAGAGAAACACTCAAAGTCTGTCAACGCGCTTACATTTTTAATGAAGGTGAGGTCATCGCTAAAGGCACACCTGATGAAATTCTAAAGGACGAAAAAGTCCTCAGCGTCTATCTAGGGAGTGACTTTAAGCTTTAAAACTGACACTAGGGATCGTGCTTCAGTTACTCATCAACGATGAGCTAGCCTTTTAGCATTGATTTGGTGATATTTATTAATCTAGTCAAACGGTTAAAAAAACGCTTTTTGACGTCACCTTCGCTGTGTTTATAGCGTTTTTTGAGTGCTGACTTCACTTCCCAAGTTCCTTTATAGCCTAATGGGAAGACCACTAAATCACCCGCTTTGAAAGTAGTCGAATCGCCACCACCTTCGGGTGTCATCTCACATTCACCTTCCAATATTAGAGCCGTTTCTGTTGTCACGAATTCCCAAGGAAATATCGATACTTCTTTTTCCCATGTTGGCCAGTAAACAGCGCCCATTTCTTTTAAAAGTGCTTCGCTTGGGTTGCTATCAACTGTAATTTCTTTCATGGTCATTCCTATAGTTTATATATTGCCCAGAACCAGTATGACTCGGGAAGCAACATAATATGATGCCCAACCTTTTTTTTCTACATTTTAACGACAATCATTCCCAGATAATGACCCTATAAAAAAGAGCTGGAGGGGTGAAATACTGATTAGTCAGTGGCTAGCGCATTGATCAAAAACAAGAAACAACGATCTGGCTGATACTGGTTTTTTGCATTACTACTCCCTCGCCCAATTATCAGGATTGATGGTTATTTCACATCAAAATCCGCTAATTAATTAAAAGCACGGACCTCGAGCCTTCATCGGGTTTAGATTAGCTGCCATTGGTATAGAATTCGACTTTACGCTGCAAGAAAGTTCATGACCTTATCATCTCTGTTGGGCTATAATCGTTGAAGAATATAAGCTAAATATTAAACAAAATAAATCATTTTATTTAGCTTTTGTGTTGAAACTTCTGATGTATATTCAACTCAAAGAGTTACCGGAGGTCTCTGTGCGACAAAGAAGAAAGTTAACGATGAAAAACATACTCTGTCATCTTAAATATTTTTATATTCTCCTACTATGGCTGCCTGGATATTCAGTGGCAGCTAACAAGATTCTCCAAGAGTCCTCAAACAACTGTGATATCGTCGGCGTCGATTACCGCGATCACCCAGAGATGACTCGCGCTGAAAAATTAGCGCAGATGGAACATGCATTTTATGCGTCACTGCATGAGTTCGAGGACTGTATTGCAAGCTCATCGGCTTCGTCTGAAAGCACAAGTTCAAGTGCGGGAGATGGGGGGCAGTCAATGATGAGTGAAGCCTTGCAAGGCCCCGAGTCTGAGCTAGTTAAAGAGCAACCCAGCCCCTCAAACAATACTGACAATCTCATGGACGCAGAAACCGGACCGGCATCCAGCGCCAATAACGGTAGAGTCCCTGATGATATTCCCCTGGTAGAAAACGATGATGTGCTGGCGGCTCAGATAAGACTTGCAGCTGAAGCTGAAGCTGATCCGGAAACTCGGGGAAAACTCTGGAATGAATATCGTAACTACAAGGGGATGACTGTTGAGCAGTGAACACTTTAAAACACCGTCGAAGCTGCTGATATACATACTTGTATTGCTGCATTTTTTGACAGGCTGCGCAAACACTCTAATGACTCAGTCTGGACCGGGAAGTACAACCGGTCCACAGCCTGCATCAACTTTTAGTAAAAAAATCATTACAGACAGCGCTATAAACTCAAAACTCGACATCGTTATTCCTGCTTTCTCGCCAGGACTTGATCAACAAGCCGGAAACTATGAGCAAGAAGGCATTTGGCCAGAACTGCGTCGCGCAGAAGCAAACCGGTTTGCATTCAAGCTAAAAGAAGCCTTAGAAAAAACAGGGAAGTTCGGTGCTGTGAGAGTGACTCCCAGCAATAACGCCTCTGGCGATATTTATGTTTTAGGTGAAATTGTTGAATCAAATGGGGTAGAACTAAAATTTGACTTGGAGGTAGTTGATACCACTGGTAAACGCTGGATGAATCAGTCCTTTGATTATGAAGTCAGTGAGGGCTTTTACAAAAACCCAAGAAATGCAGGAAAAGATGCCTATGCGCCGGCTTTTGTTGAAGCGGCCCAAGAAGTTGTCGCCGCATTACTCAAACAAAATCCAAGTAACCTAGATGAACTAAAAAAGATTGCTGCACTTCGTTTTGGCGCTAGCTTTAATGAAAAAGCCTTTACACCTTATCTAGACACCTCAAGCAATCCGATGAAACTGCTAGGCATGCCTAGTGACGATGACCCACTCTACCAACGAGTGCAATCAGTTCGGGTAAGAGAACAGTTATTTATTGATAACCTGCAACAGAATTACAGTGGTTTTAGTCAACAGATGGAAGACAGTTATCTAGTCTGGCAAAAGGCCAGCTTTACTGAGATAGAGCTTAGGAAAAAAGCCAGAATCAACGGCTATCTCAAGATCGCAGGAGGCATCTTACTGGTCGCCGCATCTATCGCAGCTGGTGGCTCGGCTAATCGTAACGATAATAATATAGGAAATGAAGTAACGGCTGTGCTTGCCGGTGTGGGTGCTGCCGTCATGATTAATAGCGGCTTAAGTTCTCGTGCAGAAGCCGAAATGCATAATGATGCGATTAACGAACTAGGCCAATCAGTTGACCTTGAGATGTCACCTCAGGTGGTAGATTTCGAGGAAGAGACTCAAGAGTTATCGGGGGATATAGAAGAACAGTTCCAGCAATGGCGTGCTTTTATGGCAAAAATGTATGAGCTTGAGGCCACCCCTCAAACCCAACTGTAACGCCACAAATGATTGCTGAAAAAATTGCCCAAGTTAAAAAAGAAAAGCAGAAAAAACTAATCAATCTAGTTGCTATTATCGGTGGTGCCGTAGTTATTGGGACCTTGTTACTTTATCTGCTGACCAACGTCAAACTTACCAGTGATGAACAGGCTATTCATGACAAACCCACGCAAGAAAACCAACGTGTCTTGACGACCAAGTCCCTAGAAAACTCTGTCGTCAATAGACAACGTTATCTTGATGCTTATCAGCACTATCAGATCACTTTAATGCCGCCGCTAAGTCGCATCACACTCACGCGCTGGGATAAACCTGTCTTCGATAGAATACAGTTATTGGATAATACAGCTCTCGAACAATTTAGCTCTGGAAATTATGCCTCTGCGTTAAATGCAATGACTCAGTTAACGGCGCTAGCTAAAGATACCATTGAGCGCAGTCAAAACGAATATAATAACGCGATAATCAGTGCGAAAAATGCCTACTCTTCCCTTGACTATAGCTTAGCTTTATTAGCGCTTCAACAAGCATCACAACATCAAAAAAGCTCCCAAGAGCTAAGCACACTCTCCATTCAAGTTGAAAGTATACCCAAAATTCGTAATATCGTAGAAAGCATTCGTATCTCTAATATAGAAAACAAGCCTGAAGATGAGTTGCAGGCAATAAGCGCTCTCGCCAACCTCGACCCTGATTGGGGTGATTATCGTCAACGGACAGCAACATTGGTTTCGCAGATAAGCACCAAAAAATTCAACCAAGCTATCGCTAGAGCTTATAGAGCGCTGGACAAAAAGCTAATAAAATCAGCGCAAGCAGAACTTAACAAAGCGAGTAGTATCTTCTCATCTCGTGTGGAAATTAATCAATTGAGCCAAGCAATTGCACAGCTTACAGGCACTATACGGTTAGCAACAAGTATAGAAAATGCTGATAATGCTGCAGCATCAGATGATTGGGAGAGTGTTCGCCGCCACATCAAACAAGCCTTAATCATCAAGCCCAACTATCGACTATTGACTGATCGTTTAGAAGAATCCACTAAAATTATTGCCTTAAAAAAACAAATGGCAACATTACTGTCATCACCCTACCGGCTTGCTATTGAGTCCGTACAAGTGCGAGCTAAAGTCTCATTGATTCAGGCTGAATCTCACGCTATTGATAGCCCCTCATTGCGAGCTATTTCTACGCAATTAGTCACCACTTTAAATGCCGTTAATAAGGAAGTTGCTGTGGCGTTAACTTCTGATGGAAAAACGTCTGTTTCTTTGCGTGGTGTCGGTATTGTAGGCTCAGTAACATCAAAAACCATTCAACTAAAACCAGGCCCCTACACCTTCGAAGGTAAACGCCAAGGTTATAAATCTAAGATTGTAAAAGTGACTATCCCTATGAATAAAACCTCGTTTAAACTAACTGTGGTTGCCGATGAGCGAATTTAAACAAATCGTTCTTGATGCTAAAAACAAAGCTCATAGAAAGCGATTTTATTATGCTTTTAGTCTTGCGATAGTAGGCTTTTTTATCATTATCTTCCTGCTGTTATCGAGAGGTACCCTGATAGAGGTGCTTCCTGACGATATTAAAAAATCGGTCAAAATAACATCGGCCTCATCGCTTTCTTTTATTATTGATGACTACCTTTATAGCTTGATGAACCAGACCACTTTGAATGCGCAAGCTGAGGGTTATAAAACAAAAACCCAGACACTCACTCAAGCTGATTTCGGCAAAGTGACGACAATTACACTTGAGCCTTTACCTAGCCAGCTTCTACTAACAAGTGACCCTAGCGAGGAGGATACCCGCTGGTTGATTGATGGTAATTTGGTGGCAGTCAAGAAAACACTGAATAAACATTTAGAAGCCGGTGACTATAAAGTTCGTGTCAACCACCCTTATTTTGGGCAGGTAAACCTCAGCTACTCACTTAAGCCTGGCGAAACTATCAAGCAAACTATCAGTTTGCCCCCTTTAGAGGGCGAACTTGAGGTGAAAAGTCAGCCTGAAGGCGCTATTGTCACCATCAATGGTGAGGTCCGCGGTGAAACACCGTTTAAAACTGCTTTGCAAGGTGGTCGATTTGATGTGACGCTCAGCAAACAAGGTTATGACTCTATCGAAGATAAGGTTGAAGTTAAAATAGATGCTCTGAAGCCCTCCCGTGATTATAGACTAGTACTAAGAAGTGCCGGCATTCTGGTTTCTGTTTTTCCACTCGGTGGAACACTGACTTTGAATGGAATCAATGTTAAATCAACAGAAGAAATCAAAGTCAATGCGGGAAAAAAGAGTACCTTACGCTATAAAAAACTAGGCTACTTTACACAAGCAATGTCTTTTACCTTAGGGCCTGATGAAGTCAAACGCCATGACTTCAATTTAGAAAAAGAAATGGGTAAAGTTGACGTCACCTCAAACATCCCTGCTGACGTATATATTAACGGACAACAAGCGGGGCAAACCCCCTTTCAAAGCAACTTAATTGCGTTGGAGCACAGTGTCGAAGTAAGATCGTTCGGCTATCGTTCGGCCTATCAAAAGATTACGCCCAAGGCAGACTCTGCCACTGTTATTAATGCCCAACTCACCACGGAAAAGCAAGCTCGCCTTGCTGAAGCGCCCTCAATCTATCAAACGCAATCAGGTGAAATGATGGTGTTATTTAAGGTGAATGACCGCGTTGAAATGGGTGCCGAGCGAAGTGAAGCTGGACAAAGAGCCAATGAGTTTATCAAAACAGCATTGATTAACAAGCCATTTTATGCCGGTCGCCACGAGGTGACCAATGCCGCTTACGCAAAATTCAATCCCCAGCATTCTGGGCCAGCTGACGAACCGATTACTAATGTGAGCTGGTTTGAAGCCGTACATTATGCAAATTGGCTCAGCAAGATAGAGGCGCGACAACCTGTTTATGAATTAAATGGTGATCGGCTGCTCAGCATTAACTCGACGGCAGATGGCTATCGATTACTGACTGAGGCAGAATGGGAATGGATTGTCCGCAAAGCCGGCAGGAACAATGAAAGTCTGTTTGCTTGGGGCAATGCAAAAACACTCCCTAGAAAAGCAGCCAATATTGCAGACGAGTCCGCTAAAGGTTCGGTCCCACTGTATGTCCCTCGTTACAACGATACTTTTGGAGCTAAAGCTGCCGTCGGTTCAATGATGAAAGAAAAGTCAGGTTTATTCGACATGGCAGGGAATGTCAGTGAGTGGACACATGATAGTTACGATCTAATACCGCCAGCAAAAGGGGTAATAGAACAGCATGTATTAGATCAAAGCCTCTCGGAGACACGTGTCGTGAAGGGTGCTAATTGGCATTCTGGCTCTTTGACAGAGTTAAGAGGTTCTTATCGTGATGGAATGGCGCAACCCAGTGCCTTGGTAGGTTTCAGATTGGCTCGATTTTTATATGGAAAGGACTAATATGTCTCGTTTTAAAAAACTAGCGACGCTCATGATGACCATTGGGCTCATGTTATTGGCCGGGTTAATGGCTCATAATGTTTATGCAGGAAAACCCGTTATTAGCCTCAACTTCCCAGTTTCCTTTCCTGTGGATATTTAACGATGAACGAGACGCTTAAAAACTTCGCTGCACTGACTATTTCTGTTATTTTAATCCATCTTTTTTATATCGGCTATGTCAGACCTGAAGCGAGCCAACTGATTGAGCTTGCCCTCTCGCAAGGTCAGACAGCTCCGCGCGCTATTGTCGTTCTCATTAAAGATTATGAACAACAGATCTGCTTTAGTTTGTTGTTGTGGGGCAGCTTTTTAATCGCGGGTGCCTATCGAGAGATATTGAAAACAAAATACCTCTATGGTGTCGACCTGATTGAAGATGTCACTCTAGACAATAGTAATGAAACCAACGCACGACACGATTTAGACGTCAATGGCATTATTGAACGATTGGATAAAGATATCCCAGAAGATTGTAGGAAATCTCCGCTGGTACGGAC
>JBLIIN010000023.1:0-14260 GCA_047635075.1 Methylophagaceae bacterium
TTTCGTCGCCTGTGCGCTGCTGAAGTTGCTTTAGTATCGTTGACTTACCGTAACCATGTTCTGCTACTAAGTTTCCAATTTTATCGCTTGCTCTAACTAAGTGTAGTAGCAAATTTAAGCGATGGCCTGCTTGACCATTAGCATAGAAAAGCGTGGGGTCCACGTCGTTATTAAAAGGCGAGCAGCGAAGGGCAAGTTTTGTGACATAAGCGGGTTCACTTGCTGATGTTACCAATTCACTCATTTTTGTTGCAGCGCCCTATCCATGTTCAAAATACGCTAAAGTCTC
This sequence comes from Methylophagaceae bacterium, assembly GCA_047635075.1. Classification (GTDB taxonomy): domain Bacteria; phylum Pseudomonadota; class Gammaproteobacteria; order Nitrosococcales; family Methylophagaceae. The sequence continues at coordinate 290 of JBLIIN010000023.1, forward strand.
TGTCAACTTAGCAGAGTCATAATCATCGCTAATGATCGCTTCACCAACGGCCTTCAGCAGTATCAAGCGTATTCTCCCCAATTGCACTTTTTTATCCACAGACATTAATCTCATAAATTCAGCAGCGGTCATTTCCTCAGGGGTAGTAATCGGCAAGCCCGCAGCTAAAAATAAAGCTTTAATCCTTGTCACATCGACGGCAGATAACCAACCTTCTCTCATTGATAAGTCGGCAGCCATAACCATCCCAATCGCAATAGCTTCGCCATGCAATACTTTGCCATACCCCATCCCTGTTTCGATGGCATGCCCAAAAGTATGGCCCAAGTTTAATAAGGCCCTAACACCCTGTTCACGTTCATCCTCAGCCACCATATCAGCCTTATCTTGGCATGAGCGCTCAATCGCTTCAGCTAACAAGAGGGGGTCACGCGCAACCAAGCCCACAATGTTTTCCTCTAGCCATTCAAAAAAGTCTAGGTCATTGATTAATCCATATTTAATGACTTCGGCAAAACCAGAGGACAATTGGCGATCATCCAAAGTCATTAAAGTATCAGTGTCGGCAATCACGCATTGCGGTTGGTAAAAGGCCCCAATCATATTTTTACCTAAAGCATGATTGACCGCCGTTTTACCTCCCACGGAGGAATCGACTTGTGAAAGCAATGTTGTAGGTACTTGAATAAACGGAACACCACGTTGATAACAAGCAGCAGCAAAACCCGTCATATCTCCAATAACTCCGCCACCCAAAGCAACCAAGGTTACTTGGCGCGAGAAACGTGATGTCAAAAGCGTGTCAAAAACCTGATTCAACACTTCTAGATTTTTGTGCTGCTCACCATCAGGCAACACAACTGACGCACATTCAAAATTAGGCGATAACACAGCCATTATCTGTCCTAAATAGAGAGGCGATACTGTCGTGTTGGTGACGATACAAACAGAGGGTCCTTTGATGTGTTGCGCTAATAGTTCAGGCTCGGCTAACAAGCCATTACCGATATAAATAGGGTAAGAACGATCACCTAACACTACTTGCAATGTCTTCATTATCAACCTTATTGGTCTAACTGTTCTAATTTTTTAATCAAACCCGAAACAACATACTGGATTGACTGCTCACCCGTACGCAACTCTATATCTGCAACATCTTGATATAGCGGTGCTCTTTCCACCATCAGCTTCATAACGGTTTCTTTCGGGTTCTCAGTTTGCAACAAAGGGCGATTTTTATCCTTTTTAGTGCGTCGTAACAATTGATCGGTAGACGCTGACAAATAGACGACATAGCCACGAGAACGCAGTGCCCGTCGATTATCCTCAGACAACACAACGCCACCACCTGTTGCTAATACAATGTTTTTAAGGCTACTTAACTCATCAACCACTTTTTGTTCTCGCAGCCGGAATCCTGCCTCACCTTCCATCTCAAAGATCCAGGAAATAGACACGCCTGTCCGCCTTTCTATTTCTTTATCAGTATCATAAAAATCACGCCCTAAAGCTTTAGCCAACTGCTTACCTACCGTCGACTTACCTGCCCCCATGGGGCCAACTAGAAAAATATTACTCGTAATCACCTAATCATTATCTCAACTTTTGCTGCTATAAACAAAAAAAGCCGGGCTTTTGCCCGGCTTTTTTTCTGTCACTAGAATTTTAGTGATTAGAAATCCAAACTATCCTTAACGATTTTTGGGGTAACAAAAATCAATAGCTCCGCTTTGTCATCTCGAACTGTGGTGGTTCTAAATAAGACGCCAAGATAAGGTAAGTCACCAAAGAATGGCACCTTCTCAACATTATCGAGATTAGTCTGCTCATAAACACCGCCCAATACAACTGTTTCGCCATTATCAACTAAAACCTGTGTTTCAACACTACGTGTATCGATACTAGGCACACCATTAAAGATAACACCAACTGAATCTTTGTTGACTTTCAAGTCCATTACGACGCGATCATCAGGTGTGATTTGCGGCGTGACTTCAAGTTTCAGTACCGCTTCCTTGAACGATACGGCAGTCGCACCGCTTGAGCTCGCTTCTTGGAATGGAATCTCAGTCCCTTGTTCTATCAAAGCCGTTTGTTGATTAGATGTAATGACACGCGGGCTAGAAACAATTTCTCCTCTACCTTCGGCTTGCATTGCTGATAATTCTAGCTGCAAAATTGTACCAAAGGGGAGTTTAGCCAACGCAAGCCCTATCGAACCTGCAGGCGCTGCAACGGGTAAATTCACATTTAAGCCCTGATTAGTGGCAACACTGTTTGCAACAGGTCCACCAATCGCTTGTGAAGTTGTTACCTGATTACCAGCAATTGAGATATCGTTCAAGGTCCCGGATACCGCATTATTCCCACCTTCACTAGACACACCAAACCGGACGCCTAGTTCATCAGTGAAATCATTGTTGGCGATGACAATTCTTGATTCAATTAAAACTTGGCGAACAGGAATGTCAAGTTTCGCAATCAATTCATTAATTTGCGCTAACTTTTCAGCAGTATCTTTCAAGAGTAGAGAATTAGTTCGTTCATCTACTTGCACTCGGCCGCGTCTTGATAAAAAACCTTGACCTTCATCGGCATTACCCATCGCCATACCCGCACCCATAAGCTGAGTATTCAATATCGTTGCGATGTCAGCCGCTTTAGCGAAGTTTATCTCAATAATTTCTGAGTACAAAGGCTCTAATTCGACTAGTTGCTTCTGGGCTTCCAATTCTTGCTTTTCACGTGCAGCAATCTCGGCTGCAGGTGCTATCAGCATCACATTCCCATTTTGGCGCATCGCCAAACCCTTCGTTTTTAGAATGATATCCATGGCTTGATCCCAGGGTACATTCTTCAATCTTAACGTGACATTGCCTTGTACGGTATCACTTGTGACTAAATTCAACCCTGTAAATTCAGCCAGTAACTGTAAGACGGCACGCACCTCAATATTTTGGAAGTTCAGTGATAGCTTCTCACCTTTGTAGCCATATTGATCTTTTCTAACTTCAACTTGCTCTTCTTTTTTCAGCGCTTTAACTTCAACGATCAATGTGCGGTCAGATTGATAAGCCAAATGTTCAAACTGGCCTTCAGTCGATAAAATGAGACGAGTATTATCACCTTTAGATTCTGTCTCAATGATTTGAACCGGCGTCGCGAAATCAACGACATCTAAGCGGCGATGCAGCTCTTCAGGCAATGAGACACTAGATAAATCAATAACAATCGTGTCTCTTTCTTGGCGGACATCAACAGGCGTACCAGCATCACTTAACTCAATCATTAAGCGACCTTCACCCTGTTCGCCTCGACGAAAATCAATATCAACAACTTCTCTATCTGAGCCTGTTTTAGGGTCACTAACGTACTTGATACCTCCCTCGACAGTGACCATCACGACATTGTCATGATGTTCGATGGTATACGGTGCCTTTTTCACTAAATTGACAACCATTCGGGTCCTATCGCCGGCTTCAACAGTAGAAATGCTGCGAGTCATCCCAATGTTAACTGGTTGCGTTTTCTTGTCTAATTGATTTTTAACACCCGCAAAATCTAATACAATCCTCGCGGGGTCATCAATTGAAAAACTACTCGGCTCATCGATTGAATCTGAAAAGGTCAAAACAATCTGTGCTTTTTCACCCGGTAATGATGAGTAGCCAACGGACTCTAACGCCGTTGCCATTGAATGAGTCGACACTGAAAAAAAGCTCAAAGTGAGCAGCATTAATAAAAAGTATTGAATCACTTTTATTTTCTTGTAATCCCAAGAATAAGTTACTTGTCTTTTATTCATCATAATTCCGTCATCGCTAGTCATCCTATTCAACAGCCTTTAATTCACTTCCACAATCGATAGTGACGAGTCACGTTCGATATACATACCATTACCGTCTGCTACAATTTCCTTAAGCATGATTTCAGCCTCGGAAATTGCTAACACTTGTCCATGATTCAGCCCCATGTAATTGCCTACTTGGACACGGTTGATAATGCCATCTGATGCCCTTACTAGAGCCCAAACACCCTCTTTTTCTAACGTCCCTACAAATTGTAACTCTCCAAGAGAGTACGACTCCAGAGCTTCTTTTCTTCTATAAGAATCTGGACGTATGCCATTGTCCACCAATTCTTTTGTATTTTCTTGAACTGCAACTTCGGTAACGGTCGCAATGAAAGGGTCACGTAATTCCGATGCCGAATAAGAAAACTTCTCATAAGGTCTCATCACAGGCATGGGCTCAATATCAATCCTCTGCTGACTCTTCACCTGCGCCACGTACTCAGATAGATTAGGCTTTTCATCCATACACGCGGACAGTAAAAAAATAGGAATGAGCGTCAATACTCTGATTTTTTTATCCATACTAACCCGCCCTTTATATTCTTTTACTTGGCTCATCATTGCTACTCCTCATCAAAGTAACGATAAGTTTTAGCGGTAATATTCATCGTCATCTTACCGCTAGTATCGCTAGGTGGTGACATCGTCAAATTATGCAATGTGACAATTCTAGGCAATGCGGCTACCGCACTGACAAACTCACCAAATTGGTGGTAGTTGCCAGTGACTTGCATTGAAATTGGTAACTCAGCATAAAAATCAACAGGCCGTTCACTTTCAGGCTTAAACAACTCGAACTGCAATCCATTAACGAGACCTGTGCGTGAAATATCGATTAATAAATCGGCAACTTCACTTTTCCTAGGTAACTGTTGTAGCATCGAAGTAAATACCACACGCATTTCTTTCATCTGTTGACGGTAAGCATCCAAATTAAAAGCTTTAGCTTGCTTAATTTCAAATTCTGTCTTGAGCGCCTGTTCTTTTAGTTCTATGCTGTCTAGTTCTAGTATCTTATCTTCAATTACAACATAATAGCCGGCAATCAATAAAGCGATGCAAAGTCCAATGACAGCGAGCACCTTAATGATTTGAGGCCACTCACCAGGTTCATTAATATCTAATTCATTAAATGAAGGCATTTCCATTACAAGCCACCTTGTTCAGTTTTCAATTTTGATTCCTTCACACCCACTGTAAAGTTTCTTGTGGCATTATCACGCTGAATAACTTGTAATTGAGATTCCTCAAACTCACCATTTTCATCAATCTGTCGCATAAACACGGATACGCGTGCATTGGATTGTGCTGCACCGTTAAAAGAGAGAACTTCGCCTTCCCTCGATACCTTTTTTAAGTAAACACCTTCTGGGACAATTCGGGCTAATGAGTCTAAAATTTTGACCACTTTTGGGCGACTAATTTGTAACGCTTGAATCACTTGCATTCGAGCTAACAAACGATCACGCTCTTTTTCTAAAGTGCTAATTTCTTTAATCTCTTCATCCAACGCCGCAATTTGTACATTCAGAAAAGTATTCCGAGTGTTCTGTTCGTCTAAATCACTGTTAACAAACAAAACAGCGACATAAAATAGTAAACCCGTAATAAGCACCGCTGCGGCTACTGAAGTTAAAAATTGCTTTTCGCGTTCTTCTCGCAGCGCTTCACGCCATGGTAATAAATTAATACGTGCCATTAATCAAAACTCCTCATCGCTAAGCCACAAGCAATCAACATCGATGGGGCGTCATTACTCAAAGATTGTATTTTTATCTTCGAACCTAAAATCATATCTGAGAATGGATTTGCTACCGACGTTGGTGTACCCGTTTCTTCCTCAATCATCGAGGCCATACCTTGAATAGACGCACAGCCGCCCGCTAAAACAATGTAATCGATGGATTGATATTGTGTCGATGCTGAAAAGAAAAATTGTAATGCGCGCGTAACAGTTGTCGTCATAGAGCGTTTGAAAGGTTCAAGTACCTTTTCTTTATAATCCTGAGGTAGATTATTTTGCTTTTTAGCCAAACCCGCTTCTTGATAAGACATACCGTAATGGCGTTCAATCTCTTCAGTCAGCATTCGGCCACCAAAGGTTTGCTCACGAGTGAAAACGATCTTACCATCCACCAACACATGCAATGTGGTGACAGAGGAACCGACTTCTAATACTGCAACAGCTAACCCTTGACCGTGGTTCGGCATTTGCTCGCGGATCAGCACAAAGGCATTCTCGATACTATAGGCTTCGACATCGACTAATTTAAGCTTGAGGCCTGCCGCCTCTATTGCATCTGTGCGCGCGTCGACATTCTCACTTCGTGATGCTGCAAGCAAAACGTCGACAGCATCAGGATCAGTCGCAGAGGGACCAATCACTTCAAAGTCTAAACTCACTTCTTGTAATGGATAAGGAATATAGTTTTCTGCCTCATGCCTTATTTGCTCTTCCATCTCTCGCTCTGACATGTCAGAAGGAAATGAAATGACTTTAGTAATAGCTGAATTAGCAGACACCGCAACAGCAGCATCTTTCGCCTTAGCACCCGATTTTTTTAAGGCACGTCTGATGGCACCAGCCACTTCTTCTACGTTATCTATTCGGCCTTCAATGACCGAGTTGAGCGGAAGCGGTTCAACAGCGTATGATTCAACACTGTACTTGCCATTGACTTGCCCCAGCTCTAGCATTTTCACTACCGATGAACTGATGTCGATCCCAAGTAATGAGGGTTTTTTTTGTCCAAACATCAACAGATCCACTCCCAATTAATACGGCCACAAACTATAACTTACAACTACAACTTAAAGTAGTTTGTTAAGACTATAGTGCATGTCCCTATAAAAAACAATATCTTGGCCTAAAATTTCTTTAGTTCATTTTTAACCAATTCGTGAGATATACTTATAGCCATCGCTCGTTCCCTTTTCAAGTAAACACTTATAAAAACCCTATGCTGCGTCACATTAAACATCTATTTACTTTCCTTTTCGTTGCTTTTTTCGTGGCAATCATCGCGGCTGTTAGCATTTATCACTTCTTAGCACCGCAACTTCCATCAACGGAATCATTGAGAGAAATCCAGCTTCAAACACCGCTCAGAATATACAGTGCTGAAAATGAATTAATAGCTGAGTTTGGTGACAAGCGCCGTATCCCAGTGGAATATGAAGCCATTCCTCCCCAAGTCATTCAAGCATTCTTAGCCTCAGAAGATGACCGCTTCTTCGAACACCCCGGCGTAGACTATCAAGGACTTCTAAGAGCGGCTTATAGCCTGGTCATGACAGGACAAAAGGCACAAGGCGGCAGCACCATTACAATGCAATTAGCCCGCAACTTTTTCCTAAGTACAGAAAAAACTTACCTCAGGAAACTCAATGAAATTATCCTTGCCCTACAAATTGAGCAAGTGTTAAATAAAAAAGAAATCATCACCCTTTATCTCAATAAAATTTATCTCGGCAAACGCGCATATGGAATTGGTGCCGCCGCAAAAGTCTACTATGGCAAGACACTTCAAGCGTTAACCCTCGCAGAAGCCGCAATGATTGCCGGACTCCCAAAAGCACCCTCTAACTTCAACCCCATTGCCAACCCAGAAAGGGCATTGCAAAGAAGAAATTATGTTCTGCGTCGCATGTGGGAAGTCGGTTATGTGACAGAACAAGATTACCGCGAAACAATCCTATCCCCCGTTACAGCCAACTATCACAGTCGTGAAATCCAAGTCTATGCACCATATGTTGCAGAAATTATTCGTACTCAATTAACCCAACAGTATGGAGATGATGTCTACAACATGGGGTTGAGTGTGTACACCACTATTCAGGCTAAGCATCAACAAGCTGCCAACACAGCATTACAAAACGCCCTGATTAGCTACGACTACCGTCACGGTTATCGAGGACCACTTAGGCAAACAGCTATCCCAGAAGAAGTAACAGAAGATACCTACTCAATGCTTCTCGCGGAGGATAGTCACATCGGACCTCTTCACCCTGGCTTAGTACTACACACTCAAAAAATAGTGGCTTCTGTATATATCAAAGACCAAGGCGTGACAGACGTACTTTTTAAAAACATGGCTTGGGCAAGAAAGCAGCTTAGCACCAACAGTATGGGTAGGAACCCGAAAAAAGTATCGGATATTCTTGATACAGGCGACATCAACTACTTTTATCAAAATAAAGAGGGTGAGTGGCAATTAGCTCAGTTACCTGAAGCTCAGGGCGCCTTAATCGCATTGGAACCAGAAAACGGCGCTGTCACGGCACTCAATGGGGGCTTTGAATTCTATAACAGTAAATTCAACCGAGTAACTCAGTCACGCCGTCAACCCGGCTCGGGCTTCAAACCATTTATCTATTCTGCAGCTTTAGAAAAAGGCTACACGCCAGCCACTATTATTAATGACGCGCCTGTTGTTCTGGATGATCCTAGCCTAGAAAATACTTGGCGGCCTTCAAACTACAGCGGGAAATTCTATGGCCCGACACGCTTGAGAGTAGCTCTCACACACTCACGAAATCTTGTCTCTATCCGTTTGCTACGTGACATTACAGCTCCATTTGCAACAGATTACGCAGCTCACTTTGGTTTTCAGGCAGATCAAATGCCTCGCAACCTTTCTCTAGCCTTAGGCAGCGGAAGTGCTTCGCCCTGGGATATGGCACGAGCCTATGCAGGCTTAGCCAACGGTGGCTATCGCGTCGAGCCTTATTTAATAAAACGCATTGATGATGCCGATGGCACAACACTCATGCTAGCGGTCCCAGATACCGTCTGTCCTTACTGCCTCACAGGCCAAATTAATAATAATGAATTAGCACCTCAACGCCCTGCAGCTCAGAGGATTATAACACCACAAAATGCCTATATTATGAATAGTCTGCTTCGAGATGTAGTTCAATACGGCACAGGTCGGGCTGCTATGCAATTAGGCCGTAATGACCTAGCAGGTAAAACAGGTACAACCAACGATCAAGTTGATGCCTGGTTTAATGGTTTTCATCCAAAACTGGTTGCCATTAGCTGGGTCGGGTTCGATTCTCCACGCTCACTAGGCCGCTATGAAACAGGTGGCCGAGCAGCGCTACCAATGTGGATAGACTTCATGAAAGTAGCGCTTGAAAACTTACCTGAAGCACCCTTAGAACAACCACAAAACATGCTTACAGTCAAAATAGATCCAAAAACCGGTTTACTTGCAAGAGCAGGCGAGGGTGGAATTTATGAAACCTTTAGAAGCGAGTATGTGCCAACAGAGTACAGTGAAACATATAGCACTATAAACCGAGAGGGCGTTCGGGTCGTTGAGCCCCTCATTGACCTTTTCTAAATTTAGCGAATCATTTTCGCCTTTTGGCCCCAGCGCAGTTCACCAGAAGGGTACTGAGCATTTAACAATCGAAGTTGCAATAACGGGCTATTACTAATCGGCGACTTTTTGGACCAAGCTTGATAGCTGTCACCCTGGCCTATGTTCTTAACCATCAGTTTTTGCCCTTGTGCCAAGGCTATCTCATCACCGCGCAAACGATGAAAACTTTTTGCTGTCGCTAAAAAACTAGCATCAAACTGATTAAAGGCCTGCTTTTGTTGAGTGCCCGCAATAAAGACATACACCTTCTGCTCTAGATACAGCAAACTGATACGAATCCATCCACCGTCTTGTGCATCTACGATACCCGTATAACCTTCAAGGCCGTTGGTATTGAGGGCCTGCCCGGCTTTTAAACGCTCAACGCCCAACCGTTGCTTCATAAAATGCGCCGGAGATAAGCGACGATTCAAATCCACTGCAGTCAGCTCAATGAATGCTTGCCCGTCAACCGCAATTGATTGCACTCGATCAGGCCGATTATTAACCTGCCAATCCACAGGAAACTCGACAGAAAAACCCATATCATGGTGGTAAAAATTCTGCTTATATCGAACACCGTGCTTGGCACTATCACCAAACGCAAGCCCATTTATTTGAGCGAGGTAAGCATCTCGCTTAACGAGAGCATTGGGTACGGCATATTGATTGGCGGCTTCCACCACACGCTTCAACCGTGTGTCGTTGTCAGGATGACTAGCAAACACGCCATGATAAGCTCGTGGCTCTATACCTTGATGCTTCGCTTCCATTTCGGCAAAGGAAGCTTGATTCTTTAACACGCGGATCACATCCAGCATCGCCTTCGGGTCATATCCAGCTCGGGCCAAATACTCCGCACCTAAACCATCAGACTCAAGTTCATGCTCACGCCCATAACCACTTAACAGAGCGCCACCAAACATATTAAACAAATCTTGGGAAGAGCCGCCCAGTAATTCTGGTACAAGAATTGCGCCAATGGTATAACCAATATTAGCGGCTTGCGCCGCACTTTGCTGCCTAACACCATGGCGTGCCGTGACATGGCCTATCTCATGACCTAATACGGCTGCCAATTCAGCTTCTGAATTCAGGTAGGCCATCAAACCACGCGTGATATAAATATAACCACCGGGTAGAGCAAACGCATTAATTACCGGCGAGTCCAACACCGTAAAATGGTAAACCAACCCTTTTCGATGACTGATATCGGCTAGCCGATGACCAACAGATTGGACATAGCGCTGCAAAACATCATCATCATAAAGACCATATTCAGCAATGATCTTAGGGTGGTTAGTGCGACCAATTTTGACTTCACTATCCTCACTCATCATGACAAAGTCATTTTTCCCACTAACTGGGTTTTGAGCACATGCTACTAAGTTCAAAATCAACAAAGCCCCCACTAAAAAATGGAGGCTTTGACATAATCGACGACATGTACTCATGGGTACGGCCTCAATTACTAATGCACTTAATTAGACTTGGACAACGTGTCTAAAACGTATTTATTTCCCGTATTTTTGACGGAACTTATCAACACGCCCAGCAGTGTCCAACATTTTTTGCTTACCCGTATAAAACGGGTGGCATTCTGAACACACATCTAAACTTAGTGCTTTCGCACGTGTAGAACGTGTCTTGAATGTATTGCCACAGCTGCAAGTCACATCAATTTCGTTATATTCTGGGTGGATATCCGTTTTCATATCTATACTCATATTCGTATTTGACTAATAAACTGCCCTAACAAAAATAGGACGGTCAGAGCAGACTTAGTCTACTGATCTATTAAAACAACAGCAAATTTTATTTCAAACAACAACTAATTAGCGGGTTTTTCGGCCATCATCCAAGCTTGATTGCGCATACCCATTTCATACTGCCCTAGCAAAGACTCCTCGCGATATACTCGCAATTTCAAATCCGGGAACAAGCGTAAAAGTTCATTATCTTCCAACAGATAATCAAGATTATTAGGACCACCGTCCGATACTTTATGCTGACAATAAGTCTGATAAAACAACAAGCCCCCTGGCCTTAGTGCCGCGATCAACTTAGGACACAACTCTCGCGCTAAAAATAAACTCACCACTAACACGTCCAAACTGTTGGCCTTCGGGGGACTAACAAGGACATCTCTCACTTGAGTATCAATCACTACCCCTCGCTCGATGGCATTTTGTTTTAAGCTCTCAATCGCAACAGGAGAAATATCCCACGCCATAACCTCTAACCCTTTTTCAGCCAGCATCAGTGCATTTGCACCCAGCCCACAAGCTAAGTCTAAGGCCACTCCCTGTTCAGGGAGCAAATAATGATTATGTTGCAATACCTCAGCAACACAAGGCTTTGCTTTTTGTTGTTGATAGATGTCATCCCACTTCTGTTGAATTGATTGTAACTGCATTGTTTAACGCTTCCAAAATGCGGGCGTTAATACCACCAGCAAGGTAAAGATTTCTAATCGGCCTAGTAGCATCGCCATGCATAATATCCATTTAGACGGTGAGTTAATGCTGCCATAATTCGCACCCACATCACCTAAACCAGGTCCCAAATTGTTCAAGCAAGCTGTGACCGCAGAAAAAGAGGTCACAATATCTAACCCGGTCGACATCAGTAACAAATGCATAAAACTAAAGCAAAATACATAAAGTGCCAAAAAGCCCCACACCGCCCCAACCACTTTAGGGGGTAAAACTTTATTATTGATCTTAATCGCAAAGATCGCGCTGGGATGAATTAATCGCAGAACTTCTCGGTAGCCCTGCTTGAACAGCAACATGACACGAATGACTTTCATACCACCACCAGTAGAGCCCGCACAGCCGCCAATATAGCTGGCCATCAGTAACAAAATAGGCAAAAATCCCGGCCATAAATAATAATCTGTTGTCGTAAAGCCCGCTGTCGTTCCTATCGACACTGCTTGGAAAACACCCTGATGAATCGCTGTCCAAGGCTCATCAAAGGTATGAGTGAAATAGAGGTAGCTTGCCGTCACAGCCGAAATAGTCAGCAGCACTAATAAATAAGCCCGCAACTCGGAATCCATCCAATAATGCTTGATTGAGCGATGTCGCCAAGCGAGAAAATGCAAAGAAAAATTCATTCCAGCCAACAACATAAAAAATACCGCGACCATTTCGACCGCCGCGCTGTCAAAATACCCCATACTCATATCATGCGTCGAAAAACCACCAATCGCCACAGTCGAAAAACTATGACCAATCGCATCAAACCAAGTCATACCTACTAAATAGTAACCCAAAGCACAAAAAACCGTTAACGCCAAGTAAATGTACCATAGTGCTTTTGCGGTTTCCGTGATCCTCGGCGTTAATTTAGAGTCTTTCATCGGGCCTGGTGTTTCAGCACGATAAAGCTGCATGCCACCTACACCTAGCAAAGGTAATATCGCCACTGCTAAAACGACGATTCCCATACCCCCTAACCACTGCAAAAACTGACGATAAAATAAAACCGCCTGCGGCAAACCATCCAAATCTGTCAAGACCGTCGCACCCGTCGTGGTCAACCCTGACACGGACTCAAAAACAGCATCCGTAAATGACATCTCAGGTACGGTTGTTAAAAAGAAAGGAGCGGCTCCAGAAAGGCCTAATGTGACCCAAAACATCACCACAACCAAAAACCCATCTCGGATTTTCAACTCTTTACGGTGTTGGCGAACGGGAAACCAAAAACCAAATCCAATCGTCAATAGTAACAAAAAGGCTGAAATAAAAGCCTGCGTTGAACCATCCTGATAAAACAGGGATACCGCAATAGGCGGTAACATTGTCAAACTGAACAGGCCTAATAAAATACCTAAAATACGCTGTATGGTCAGAAACTGCATTAATCGGTCTGTGGTTTAGAGTTATTGTGTCGATAGTACGCCCACACCAACAACATGAACAGCGCTAATCCTAATATTGGCCACCGTTGCCATTGCACATACAACGTTGCCCCTTGTCGGGGCTGTACATCACCAGTCAAAGTTGCCTGCTCAAATTGTGGTGTCGTCGCCTGTAAGTTGCCATGATGATCAATCAGAGCCGAAATACCATTTGTGGTCGCACGAATAATAGGCCGACCCATTTCCAAAGCGCGATTTTGAGATATTTGTAAGTGTTGGTGCGGTGCAAAAGAATTGCCATACCATGCATTATTGGTAGCATTTACCAGTAAGCTGGCTTCTGGCAACGTCTCTAATACTTCAACTGAAAAGGCATCTTCATAACAAATAGAGACACCGATTTTCTGACCGGCTGCTATTAATAGTGGCTGAACAGCAGCACCAATGGCAAAGGAGGACATCGGCAGGTCCAAAAAGTCAATCAAGCCACGTAGCCACTCAAAGGGGACATAGTCGCCAAATGGTACTAAATGCCGCTTATGGTAAAAGGCTTCCTCTGTCCCTAGAGACATCATGCCATTATAATATCGTTCTGAGTCCTTTTCGTAGATAGGTAAACCCAATAAAATATCAGTATTAGTCTGTCGCGCGCGGTCACCTAAAGGATCTAAAAAGAAGGCTTTCACTTGATGATGGAAAGCGGTAATGGCATTTTCCGGCCAAACTATTAAATCACTTGACCAGTGCGCTTCTGTCTCAGCTTGATATAAAGCCAGTGTTTTAAAAACTTGTTCCTTATCCCACTTAATACCCTGCGGCACATTGCCTTGCACGATGGTCACTGTGACGGGCTTATCTTTTACATCAGTCCATTCCAC